>JANMUC010000381.1:0-5049 GCA_031391225.1 Deinococcales bacterium | reverse complement strand
GGGGTTTGATCGCCCGATTTGCCCTCGCCCTCGTAATACAAAACCCCTGCCTCGCGGCGGTTGTGGTAAACACTCAAACCAAAATCGAGCAAGAGGCTGGCGTGATTCTGATCAATCCGAATGCCGCGCCTCGAGCCGTGAATCACCAGAACTTCCTGCCAGGTCATACGGCAATATAACTTAAGGCAATTCGCAAGCCTTCACGAGCCATGATAATCGCACCGCCAGGCATGTGGTGTACCAAAATTTGTTCTAAAGTTCGCCCGCCACCGCCAGGCAGCAGCACATAGACCTTGCCGAGGTTATCGGTTCTGATGGTTAAGGCGCGTTGCATGACACGAATCGTAATTGGTTCGCCACGGTACAAAACCAGCAATGCCTCGTCGGGTCTTTTGATGTCCAAGCCTTCAATCGGTTCATGGTCAGGCATTTTCAACAGCTCTCGGAAGGCTTTGGTCACCACGTTCGCGCTGTTGATCCCGCCAGGTTCAGCCAGCGATTCGGCGCTGGCATAAAAGGCTCGCTCGAGCACCGCCTCTGGGCTGCGTTTAAACATGTCCTGCAAACGGCTTGCGCCTTTGCGGGCAAAATCGAGCAATCGATCCTCGGGCGCGTTCGCCCAATTTGCCGCGACTTCGGGACTGACTTGATCCAAGTCAACCCGACGGTCTTTGATCCAACTGGTGGCAGCCCGTGCAAGCCGAAGATTGAGGTATTGTTCGCTCGGGTTGAGCATGACTGCAACGGTACGGGCAAGTTTCAGCGTCTCCCACAAGGTGCTTGCCCCGCCACGATCACGAATTTTGATCAGCGCATAAATTGCGCCCAAGGCTTGTTTGGTGTAAACCCGAACTTCTTGACCCTCGAGAGGAATACTCATGTCCGATTGTAATGGGTATTCAGCGCCGCCAACTTCAATTGCCCAACCTTCGGGTTGGGTGTGCCAATGAACTTCAATGCCCGCCAAACTGGTACCGCCAGTTCGTTGCAAACGCACGATGACTTCAGTTGCACTTGGAAGCACGCTTTCAATTCTCAAATCCTCGTTTTGGGCGTTTAAGGCTTTGTGCATCACATTGCGTTCTTTGGCACGTCCACCCAAGCGTTCTGGGACTTGGTCGATCAAGTAACCAAAAATGGTTTCGACCGATTCTTGCAGGGCGCGGCGATCAGACTCGTAACGACCAAGCAAAGTTTTTTCCTGACTAAGCGCGTGCTCGAGTTGTTTTTGCAGACGTTCGGACATGTTGCGTTTGGCTTCTGGGTTGAGGTTTTCGCGGCGCACATCTTCGAGCGCGTTTTGAATTTCTCGTGGGCTTGGACTGACCACTGGCGGCGGCTCGCCGGCGGTGCTGTCATTTGCCACCGCCACCGCAAAACGACGCAGGTACGAAAGCGTTTCGCTGTTGGGCATGGTCAACTTCGGATAGAGTTGCGAAAAATTGGCGATGTGGTTGGCAAGACCTTCCAAGAGTTCATTGACCACGTCGTTGTTGCCCAAACTGATCAGCGGATCGTCGCTGTTCGGCACCGCCGAAATGACTTTAAACTTGGCAAGATTGAGGTCCTGACTAAAACCAGGCAATTCCGAATACTGTTCGAGGTTGTGCAGGGTCGCATAAATCAGGCGCAAGCTCGGGCGGTTTGGCTCGCTACGAAAGCGCTTGTTCTGGCTTTGCACCTCTTCACGAAAATCCACGCACCATGCGGCATGGCTGAGCGCTCGAAAAACAAAAGTTTCGCCATCGGTCAGCTCGAGGTTTGCCATCGCCACCTGCTTGTCGGTCACGACTGGCGCAACGGCGGGGATTGAAGAATCAAGGTCAAGGTTCAAACCCACGTTGACATCGAGTTTTTCGCCTGTCACGGTTTGGGTCAACGATTTGGGCGCAGCACTTTTTTCGCGCAACTTGCGATCCGTTTCGCGGTAGCGCCGAAGTTGTTGCCCTGTCAGCAGCAGTTTCGCGATGCTGTCCCTTAATGTCTTGACGGACTGTTTACCACCGAGCGGTTCGCGCCCTGCAATCAGGTCGGCGACTTTGTACTCGTACAGCTCAACCATCTCTTGTTTAAAATCTTCCGCCATCAGATCATTATACTGGCTCCGGGTGTCAGCAAAGGTCAATTCTGGGCATCAGAAAAAATTGGAATTTTCGGGACAACCGAAACTCGAGATTTAAGGTTTGGCAAAATACGTGTTGATTTCAGCGCTCGAGGCTCGACCCTCGTTTATAAAAACCTCCTTTTGTCCAGGGGCAAGCACGTACTTGCCAGCTTTTGAAGCACTGTGAAAGACCGCAACAAAATACGTTCCATCCAAAGGCGCTTTGATCGTGGCACTTTGCCGTACCCAATAGCCATGACCGCCATGAACCTCGAGCCTCGCTGTAGTTGGTGGCACCACCAGCGCACCCATATTCGGCGGCACAGGTAGTGCTTTCATGCCTGAGGGCATAGGCTCGAGTTTTGACGGATTTAAGCCCTGCCCAATGATCGCAAAACTTGGTGCAAAATTTTCCAAACCAGAGATTTGTGGCACTGTCATCGAGACGTACAAAGTTTGCCCAGCTTTCAATTCAAAGCCGTACCATTCGGTGCCTTTGCTTGGGAGTTTGGCGTAAAGCGCCCAGGAAGTGTTGGCATCAGGGATTTTGTAGGCAGTATTAGTCGACAAATGAACGCCCTCGGACACCATTCTTGGCGAATGTGCCAATGACCAACTCGAAAGCAATACAAACGCCAGCATTGGTTTTAAGATTCTCATAGCTCAGGTTAGACCATGAGGAAATGACAAACTGTTGTGCAAACTGGAAAGTTGCCTGGCAAGTCAATCCAAGATGAAAAATCCGCTCATGAATTTATGACAGACTGGTGGCTAATGAAGCTGATTCGAGATGTTTTTTTGCTGTTGTGCCTGTTTGGTACTGGAATTTCGTTTGCCCAGACACAACCGGTCCCCCCTGTTCCAACGGTTAGCGCTGCAATTGGCTGGCCTCCAAAAATTATGATCGGACAAACCTGGTATGTCAGCATCGAAAAGCTTGGCGATTGGTTGGTCACGCTCGAGGGCAAAGACGCTGACGGCGACCCAATCGGCAAAGCCAAAAATTTACGAAACTCGAGCATCTATAATGTTTTTTTTTATTATGATAAAGCCAAAGACTTTGCGAATTTACTAATGACCGACGGTAAAATCTCGCAGTTGTGCCAATTTGGGTCGTACGGCGTGACCGAATACATCATGACGGGTGCAACTTTTGTCAAAGACTCGGGCAGCGCTTTTAAACCGTACTCTGGGTTTTGCACGGCGGCGCTGGACGACGGTACAGGACGCGCGAAACCAGATCTAAACCCTCAAACATCAAGCGATCCAACCCCAAAAGTCAATGCGCTGTGGCCACCCAATCTCGAGGTGGGGCAAACCTGGCAAGTCAGCATTCCAACCGTTGGCGAATGGACGTTAAAGTTAAATGCCAAAGACCAAGATGGTGACCCATACGGCAAAGCCGCAACTGCAAACTCGAGTTTGGATGCTTATTTTTACTGGGTCGCAGATACCCGCAATGCCGTGCTGCAAATGACCGATGGCGTTAGCATTTGGGGTTGCGTGTTTCCTGAAGGCGGTTTGAACGGACAGACCTTATCGGGCGAGGCAGTCTATCAAAAAGACAAAAACAGCCGAACAGTTTTGCTCAATCAAACCTGTACTGCCGAACTGAGCGGCGGTCCAAGTATTATCAAAGCCACCATTGGAAACACGCCACCGACCTCGATCAACCTGAAACTTTCGTGGCCACCGAATATTGAGCTGGGTCAAGCTTGGAAAGTTCAAATTGGGGCGCAAATTTATGATATCAGCCTGACCAAACTGCTGGCGAATGTTCCCAGCGGCACAGCTAAAAATGGCAAGGCAACCTTGGACGTTTTTTTCTTTTACTCGAGCAAAGAAAACCGTGCGATTTTGGAATTAAGTGGCGCGTATTCGCAGATTGTTTGCAATTTTGAGATCAAAGGCATTGTCGGCGCGAGCATGACGGGCGCGGGATCGTTTCGGGTGGACAAGAATAAAGCCTACGCGCCGTTAAAAGACAAATGCGTGGCGACACTAATCAGTCTAAAGCCTACAAGCTCGAGCGTTGCGCTTCTAACCATGCTCGAGACTTACGGCTTGAATCACGTATTTTAAAATCCAGTCTCGAGTTTCACCTCTAAGGCATCTTGAGCGTCTCGTACAGATTGATTCGTGAAATCCTCGAGTAAGGTTGTGAACTGGGCAATCACTGTTTCATCGCCAATATGCTGCAAAGCCCGCTCGAGTTTGGCTTGACGCTCGAGCCTGACCTTTTGAATCACGCCTCGACCCCGTTCGGTCAGACGCACAAAAGTCTGTCGCGCATCACCAACGCTGCGGCTGCGTTCTGCCAGACCGTGTTCGACCAGACGATCCACAGCTTTGCTTGCCGCAGGATAAGAGATTCTTAAACCCTGACTAATTGCGCCAATCAACAAACCAGTGCCGTCAATCGGCTCACTCGCGAGCAGTTTGAGCGTGCGAAGTTGCGCCGCCGTGACCTCCTCGAGATCGCCGAGCACATCCTCGAGCACCCGCCGCGAGTACACAACCTCGAGCGTAGCCGCAAGTTGCGACAACACCCGATCAAGACGATCTAAGGTGGCAGGTTCAAGGGAATTCATGTCAATTCAAGCCGTTAGATGTTCGAGCCATTTGGGTAAGAACGCGGCGACCACGTTGGCGGCACGTTCGGCGGCAGCCTCAAGAAAGTCCGTGAAACTCATCGGGGCGTCGTCGCCTGCACCGTCCGAAATCACGCGAATTAAAACCATTGGAATCTTGTTCTCAGTGGCGACCTGTAACGCCGCAGCGCCCTCCATTTCGACGGCATCGGCTTGAAAGGTATTTTGAATCCAAGCGCTTTTGCTGGGGTCAGCCACAAACGCATCGCCCGAAGCCACACGTCCAAGAAGGCTCGGATAACCAAGCTCGAGAGAGGCTTGCAGTGCCAGTTCTGAACCCTTTGACTCGAGCGG
>JANMUC010000348.1:0-1784 GCA_031391225.1 Deinococcales bacterium | reverse complement strand
TCGATGCTCGAGATGTTGACGATTGAACCACCGTTTTCCAGCATGTGTTTCGCGGCGGCATTTGAGAGTTCCATTACGCCTTGAACATTGACGCGCAGCATTTCAAAAATATCGGTTTGACTCAACTCGAGGTACGGTGTCACGGGTTGAATGCCCGCGTTGTTCACCAGCGCATCAAGCTTTCCAAACGCGGCGATACTCTCCAGACACAAGCGTTCGGCGTCACGTTGCACATCGCCTTGGATCACATGAACCCGATCTCCCAAACTCGAGGCGAGGGTTTCAGCCCCAGAAGTGTTGTTGGAGCAGTGAATCACCACTTTTGCGCCCGCCTCATGCAAACGGCTGGCAATGCCCGCACCAATGCCAGAACTCGAGCCGGTCACCAGCACCACGGTATCGCCCAGATCAAGCAATTGGTCAACTCTAGGAAGGTTTTGCGTCATGTCAAAAGTGTACATTGAACCATGCACCCCGACACCCAAGCCATGATCGAGCATTACAAACTCGAGCCGCTGCCCGTCGAAGGCACATTGTTTACCAGCACGTACCGTTCGACGCTCGAGATGCCTGACGGTTCGCCCGTTGGGACTGCCATGATTGGTTTGTACTCAGATTTACCGCTGAGCGTTTCGTGCTTTCATCGTTTAATCCATGATGAAATCTGGCATGTTTACGGTGGCGACCCGTTCAAATTGATTTTGCTTCACCCTGACGGCTCGAGTGAAGAAATTTTGATGGGTTTAAATCCGCTTCAGAATCAGCATGTGCAATACGTTGTGCCAGCCCATTCGTGGCAGGCGGGTTATATGCTGCCGGGTGGTCGGTACTCGCTGTTTGGTTGCACCATGTCGCCAGGCTTTACCAGCAACGGATTTGAGGCTGGAATCGCGGTAGATTTGATCGCGCAGTACCCAACTCGAGCCGCCGATATTTTGCGCCTTAGTGTCAACGGGCATCAAGCCCGAATGCCAGAAAACTTTGCAACCTGAACACCTCGAGTCGCAAAATTTGATCTCAGACAAGCCATCTCGAGACTGTACTGGACAGCTTGAATCCGTTCAGGCTTAGTTCAGACCCATTTTCGTACTCTTATCCCATCAAAGCCGAACCGCGAGATACGCGAGTTTTGAGCTTGAAAAGGAGAATGAACATGAAAAACTGGTCTGACAAGTGGATTGCGGATGCCAAGAAACTCTCGAGCTTGGGCGCGGTGGCAACGTTTGTGCTGCTGGCAGGTTGCAATCAGAATGTCACGCCTGACCCGCCAAAGGGTTTGGCTGTCCCGCAAAACGTGCTGGCAATTGCCGATGAGAGCAATGTGACCGTGGTTTGGGATGCCGTGCTCGATGCGAAAGTGAAGGGCTACAACGTTTACCAAGACGGTGTGAAAGTCAACTCCGACCCAATTTCGAACCTCAGCACAACCAAAACTCGAGCTGCCAATGCCGCCAAGCGTTTGTCGTTTATCGTCAAAAACGTTGGTGCTGAAAAACTGCATAAATTTGGGGTGCGTGCCATTGGCGACGAGGGCGAAAGTGAGGGAAGCGTCGAACCAGAAACCCGTCCGTTGGTCTGCACGCGTTACAAGATTTCTGGAACAGACATGGGCGCGTTTTACCAGAACATCAGACTGACCAAGAGCGCCGCAAACTTGACCACCGCCACCGTCAAAGTCAACGGCGCGAACATTGCGTTCAATGGAGGCTCGAGCATCTACCAAGGTACGTTGGCTGCTGCTGTTCCTGTTGGTGGCAACGTTGAACTTCTGACCGCCGATGGTG
>JANMUC010000327.1:0-24982 GCA_031391225.1 Deinococcales bacterium | reverse complement strand
AGGGTTTTCAGGTCGCGGTTGTTGACCCCAATAATTCTGGCTTTGGCTGCCAGGGCAATCTCGAGTTCACTTTCGGTATGAACTTCGACCAGGGCATCCAAACCGAGGTGATGGGTTGCCTCCAGATAGCTTTTGGTGTGTTGCTCGAGGACGTTGACCAGCAGCAAAACCGCACTCGCACCCGCGTTTGCCGCCTCGAGCAGCATCTTCGGGTGAACGGTAAAATCCTTGCGCAACACGGGCAAGTCAACGTTATTCACGACCTCAATCAAATCCTCGAGTGAACCGTTGAAATCTCTGGGTTCGGTCAAGACGGACAAGGCACTCGCGCCACCTGCGGCATAGGCTTTTGCCGCCTCGAGCGCGTTCAGTCCAAGCGAAACCGCACCGCGCGGTGAGGATCGTTTGACTTCGGCAATCAGTTTGAGTCCAGAGCCGCTCAGGGAATTTTCAAAACGATATTTGGGTTCTCGAGGCGCACCCAATTCCAGGCTGGTATTGGCGTAATCCTCGAGTCTGGCGCGGCAAATTCTGCCAAGCGTTCCCTCGAGTGTGGCAAGTTCTGGAAGTTTCACACTTTAGTTTAACTGGCTCGAGACGCCAAGGCGAAACGGGCGAGTTTAAATTGGTAGTACATAAAGCAACCCACACAAATGTTGGTGGTCAAATTCAGTCCTGCCAAAGCAATCACGACAATGCCCAAGCCCCAACCGACAACGCTCGAGCCAAGCAAAAACGCCAAGCTCGAGAGCACCAGAACGACACCGCCGACACCTTGGGCAAAATTGTGCGCTCGGGGATCGTCCTCAACAAGGGTTTTGGTGATTCCCAGAGCTGGGCGCACCAAACTCGAGTAAAGGTTTTTAAAGAGGGCGAGTTTTGGATAGAACGTGCCAAGCAACATGATGACAGCCACAAACGCGACAATGATCGGTTGTAGAATTACAAACGCCAGCACCAGAAACGCAATGATGGCAATTTGGTTAAATTTGAGAACGTTGGGGTCAAGTTTCATACTCGAGAATCTACGCTAGATTTGGTTGAGGCTTGGTTACTTAAAATACAAAACTTGTAAACATTGTAACGCTCGAGCAAACTCAGGGGATTTGAAGCGCTGCCGAAGCGAAATTAACTTTAAACTTCACGCACCAAATCACGACACTTTTAAAACTCGAGAGATTGACAGCCTCTGGAATCTCAAATTCTTGGCTGACAATTGGATAATTTGTTCCTGCTGGAATGGGATCACCAATTTGCTCGTAATCACCAACATTGATACTGACTGCCGCCGAAGATTTGGGTTCAATAGCGGTTGACAGCCAAACGTAAATCACAGGTCCATTATCCGTTGAGAAATTCTCGAGCCTCAAAAACCTTTTCCCATCAGGTTTTTGCACAATTTTAACTGTGCCAGAACCAGGATGAACCACTGGATAAAATGAACCTGTTTGCAAAATTGTTTCTGTGGTCAGCGGTGGCATGATCGGTGCTGAAGTTGAACAGGCGGTAAACAACACCAGACCAAGCAAGAATTTGTTCATAAACCTAGATACGCAAGACGGGCGGCTCGAGTTCAAAAAGAAATTCAAACCTGCTTCTCCTGAAATCGTTTTGAAACTACGTTTATCAAAAGCATTGTGACCAAGCAGAATTCTTGCTGAGCAACATCCAAAATAGCTAAGGCTTGCGTATGAACAGTATGCCGAGCATTGTTCCCGAAACATTTTCCAGTCCATTAAACGTGCTTTCCCTACCAGAAATCTTCACAGTCATCTCGAGCGGTATGAAATCTGGTGTCTTGCACGTCAAAACCACCCAGGAATCGCTCGAGGTAAAATTCTCGTTTAAACGCGGCAGGTTGGGCGGTGTGACTGGGCGGAACGTGCCGCGTACCTCTGAAACACTGTTGCGACTTGGCGTTCCCTCTGATCGCGTGACGCAATTTGTTACAGGGTTAACGCAAGGAATTGAATCGAATGCCGTCCCAAAAGAAGCTTTAGAGCGTGCCATGAAGCTTCGGGCTGAGATTGGTTTGCTGCCCGTTTGGGACAACACCAAGGGTAGTTTTGAATTTACACCCATGGACACCCCACCCAGTTTTCTCGAGCCTGGCTTGAAGATTGAAAGTCTGGGTTTGGACATGGCAAGACGACTTGATGAACTGAATCGTTTTGGTGGCGATCAACTCGGGCATGACCAGGTATTTGCGGTGGTAGGCATTTCGGATTACTCGAGGATACAAACCCAACTGAATGCTGGCGATTGGAGTGTTTTAAATGCTTTGGACGGCACGTTGACTGTGGCTCAAATCGGTTCGCAAACCGTGATGCGTTTTGACGACGTTGCCAGAAGTATTTTCAAACTCGAGGAACTTGGTTTCGTCAAAGACACCCAAGGACAACGAACGCTCACCCGCAAACCCGTGCGGCTCGAGACTGGGGTCATTGCCCCCCACTTTTCGCTATCCGCTATGGACGGCAACATTTTTAACCTTGGAATGCTGCGCGGACGACGTACATTACTATCCTTTTTTCGCCACGCTGGATGCCCCATGTGCAACTTGCGGGTTCATGAACTAAAACTGGCTTACCCGCGCCTTCAAGCCGCAGGAGTCAGCGTGGTTGGCGTGTTTGGCTCGAGCGTCGAAAGTATGCGTGAACGCGTGGGATCGCAGCAACCACCTTTTCCTTTGCTCGGGGACCCGGACGATCTGGTTCATGATTTGTATGGCACGCAAAAGAGCTTGTTTGGATTTCTGAATCCCAAAGCTTTTAAAAGTTACCTGAGCGGCGTTCAGCTTGGCGTTAAACATGGCAGCCCCGACGGTGAAGCCCTGCGAATGCCTGCCGATTTCTTGATTGGTCCAGACTTGCGAATCGAACGCGCCCTGTACGGCTCTTTCGGCGCAGAACACTTGGACGTTGGCGAAATTGAACAGTGGGGCATGATGAGTTTGTGGGTTGCTTAAGGCAATAACCCCTCGCTTGCGCGAGGGGCGGGAAAGGTCATAAGCCGGGTTCTGTCCCTGTTACCAGGTCACGGTCATCTATCTCGAACACGCATCGCTACGTGCCTCTAGCGGTATCCTCGAGCCTCAAACAGTCAGGCGAACCTTGGCTCATACGACCTTGCTTCAGATGGGGTTTACCGAGCCAAGCTTTTCTCAAAGCTTGCTGGTGCGCTCTTACCGCACCGTTTCACCCTTACCCGTGTGACCGGGCGGTTTGTTTTCTGTTGCACTTTCCGTCAGCTTCACGCCTGTCCCTTGCGGGGCGGTTCGTTCGCTGCCCAGCCGTTAGCTGGCATCCTGCCTTGCGAAGCCCGGACTTTCCTCACACTTTGTCTGTGCGCGACCGTGTTCCTTTCCCAAAGGTCATGGTATCACGTCAAATCTCGAGGTTCAAAACCTAAAGGTCACGCCGAGTTTAAAGCGGAATTCTTTCAAGAAATCTTTGAGTTCAATGCCAAAGGTCAGCGACCAGATGCTGGCAAAGTTCCATGAGAAGCTGGCTTCGGGGTCAAAACCCGTAAATTGTGCGGTGTTGGTGGTGGTGTTGTTCTGAACCTCGAATGGCAGGGCAAATTTGACGCTGAAGGCATTGTCGGTGGTGGTGTAATTCAAAAAGATCGTGCTTTGCAAAATACGGTTGGAACTGAAATCGGTTCTGCCGAGGTTGACGTTGACGCCCAAACGCAATTGATCGGTCAAATCCGCGCCGATGCTAAAACTGACGTTGATGTTGCGGGCGTCCTCGGGTTTGTTCAAGAGTTCATCAAAAAGATTGGTGTCAATGTTCAAATCCAGACCCGTTTGTTCTTTGAAAGCTCGAGAGACCTCGTTTAGAATAAAGACCGTCAGAACAGTATTGATGGCGCTTTGACTGACCCCACCGATTGAAATCCCTTGGCTAGAGTTAAGCGTCACCAGCGAGTACAAATCGGCTTCGGTGGGGTTGGCAAAACCGTCTGGTGCGACGCTCGAGAGTTGCGTGTCGGTGTTGATCTTCAGGTTGCCTTCAGAGTCGCGTTTGAAGGTCACAGTTAAAACAAGTGTGACCTCGAGCGGTCTGCTTTTGATGTCGGTCGGGTTACTGATGTTGCGCAGTGCGGTGGTGATGGTGGTTTTCCCAACCAAGCGAATGGTCGGGTAAATCCCCGAGACTTGGTTAAAACTGGCGTTGACCGATGAAAGGTTGTAATTGTAACTGCCCAGCTTCAGCAGACCTTTGCTGCCGTTGATCTCGAGCGCCTCGACCGCGCCGTTCAGTTCTGGGGCTGCCATCGTGCCGCCGAGTTGCAAATCGCCGCCAGCCTCGAGCTTGAGGAGCGATTCATTGATTTTCAGACCGCTGGGGGCTTTAATCCGAATGTTTTGGAATTTGATGCGCTCAAAAACTGGGTTTTTGCGTTGTTCGGTTTGAGGCTCGGGGGTGATGGCTGGTTTTGTTTGGGGTTTGCCTTGATTCAGGCTCCCCAACGCCCTGTTGACCACAACATTGCCGCTCATCAGGTAATCCCTGCCGTCGCCGCGCATCTCGAGGTTAGTGTCCATTGAACTGTCGGACAGGAAATAATCTGGAATTCTAAAAACCAAGTCTTTGCCAACCATCTTGAGGTTCAAACGCGGTGAAATATCGCCCGTGATGGTCATTGCGCCACCTTTTCTGGCGGTTGCCTCGAGTTTAAACCCGCCCGAATCACCGAATGCTCTGGCGTTAATGTCTTCAATCCTTCCGATAGGGCTGACCTCGAGTGAACCCGTCGCTCTGGCTTCTAGGTTCTCGAGTTTGATCGGCGTCCAAGAAACCAAGTTCGCTGTGGCGGTCGTGTCGAGCGCGGCGTTAAAACTCTCGTCGGTGGTGATCTGCCCTTTGATCTCGAGCTTGTTATTCTCGAGTTTGCCAATTAATTGCTTGGCGTTGAGGCGCACGCCCGCCAGTCTGCCCTTAAAGTTTTCGACGTTCAGCACCGCGTCGGGTTTGCCGTATTCGCCTTTTAACTCGAGGTTAAGCGTGCCGCTGGCTTCTGGGTTTAAACCGCGCAAGGTCGGTAAAAGGTCGAGCACTGGCGTAAAACTGGTGTTGCTGAAACCAAGTTTTAAGTTGACCAAGTTTTTGCTGTAGCGCCCAGACCCCAGCCATTCACCACCGTTTTTGGAACGCAGGCGCAAACTGTCCAACTCGAGGTTGCCCTTACTAAAGACCGCACTTGCCGCGCCAATCAGGGCGTCTTGCCCCTCACCGATCTCGAGTTTTTCAAACGAGGCTTTGACATTTCCCAAAAGTGGGTTTTGAATTGGAATGTCGTACCGTGCAATGCCGGTCACCAGTGCCGTACCTGGCAGTGCGCCGAACACCGAACCCAAAAGGGCATGAAATGGCGCATTGCGCAAATCCAGATTGCCGGTAATACTTTCGCCGTCGTAGGAGCCTTGAAAGTCCGAATCGCCGTACGTATTGAGCTTGAGCGCCGAGTCGGTTTCGCTCTGATTGGGTTGCCTGCTGCTGCCGAGGGTGCCTTTAAAACGAATGCTCGAGTCTGCCGCCGAACCCGAAACCTGCAAACGCACGTGGGTTTCACCGGCGCTGTTGTTATCGGTAGTGCTGGGCAGGGTCAAATCTGGCACGCTGATCAAAAACGTGGTGATGCCGTCAACGATTTGCAAACCGCCATAAATTCGTCCTTTGGCGTTCGGCGCAAACTGGTGCACCACCGCGATTTCCTCGAGTTTGACCGTATCAAGGCTGGCGGTGATCGAGTATGGGTTGCTGTCGGGCGCACTGTGGGTGTACGCCTCAAGCGCGGGCAACAGGTTTGAAATCCCGCCGCTACCTTCGAATCTGGCTTTGCCACCCAAGGTTTGGGCGGTTCCACTGGCGGTAAATGAATCTTGATTGAGCACGATGGTCGCGGTGGTCGTGGCGCTTAAGCCGTTCGCTTCTATTGGAAAGCTTTGCGCCGAAAGTTTGCCCTGAATGCCTTTTGCATCCAATATGAGCTGACCCTGAATCTTGCCCTTGTTGTTTTTGCCGTTCAAATCAAGTTTCAAATCTCCCTGCCACAAATCATTCTCGAGTTGAAACTGCCCTTTGGCTGTCCCTGGCGTTCCAGCGTAATCGAGCGCAATTTGGGCAGGTTTGCCGTTTTCACTGGCGAAAAAGGCGCTGCCAGTGCCGTCGATTTGCCAACCCAAAGCCGGAATCTCGAATGGCGTTTTGACGTTTGACCAGTTCGCCTTGGCTGTTCCCTTGAGAAACGAATTGCTGTTTTGCAGCTCGAGATTGGCGTCCAAGCTCAGGCTGCCGCCGTAACCCTCGAGTTGCAACGCTGCGAGGTCAAGTTTTGGCATGTTGCCAATCAATTTGGCTTTCTCGAGCCTAAATTTTCCGGTGTTGGTACCGTCTTGCACCTCGAGCGTGGCGCGTAAGTCGTTAAGCCAATCGCTGCCGTCAAGTGAAACATTGGCGTTGGCATTCAGCTTGCCTTGGTTTGCCTCGAGCAAGGCTTTGGGCTGAGCCAATGTGCCCAAAGGCGAAAATTTGATGGTTGTGGCGCGTTCCTGATACTCGAGGCTGCCCGAAAGTTTACCCGCAGCATTCAGTGCAAGCGTGCCATTGGTTTGAATGCCGCCCAAGTTTGCACCGTTCGGGTCAGGGTTGAGTTTGGACTCGAGCTTGATCTCGAGTGGCTGCAAATTTGCCGTTAAACCCAACCGCATTCCGAGTGTGTAAACATCGCCCTCGAGTTTTGGCGCGTCAAACGCACCCGAAAGTTGGAGGTTGGCAATTCCCGAGTTTTCACTTTCAATGCCGTACAAACTTTGCTTGGGCAAAGCATCCAATTCAATCAGACCCGTCCAGCCGTTGGCTTGACTGGCGCTCGCATTGCCTTTGGCAGTGATGCCGTTGCTGCTGGCGTTAACGTCCAAATTGAGGTTGTCTTTGGTGTAGCGTCCAACGATTTCGCCGATTAAAATACCACTCAAAACCCCTGTAAAACCCAAGTCGAGCGCGGGTGAGGTGATGCCGCTCGAGTTGAGTTTGAGCCTCTGCCCAGATGCTTCAAGCTCGAGGTTGGTGACACTGGCATTTTTGCCATCCCAAGAAATTTCGCCGCCTTCAAACAAGGCTTTACTCGCCAATTTTTCAGGCGACCAATTGGCAAAAAGTTTCATGTCTGGCGCGGTGATGCTCGAGAATTTTGGTTGGGTCAGGTTGCCCGTAAAGTTAATACTGGGCTTAAAAATTGAACCGCTGAGGACTGCATTGCCAGTGGCGCGACCCGCCGCCGACTCGAGCACGGATTTTAGTTCTAGCCCAAGTTCTATATTGCCTGAGAGTTTGGGATTAAAACGGTCTTCGCTTGCCTCAAGTTTGATGCTGCCCAATGCGGCGTCATCAAGTTTGATTTGATACTGACCGTCGCCAGTGCCACGTAGGTTGATACTCGAGATTGAGTCTGGTAAGCCTGGAAGCCGCAAGTCGGCATTGCCTGCAAGATTTGGGTAATTGCCCGTGAATACACCATCAAATTCCACGCCGTAAACATTGGCTTTGCCAGCCACAGCAATTTTAGCTGTCGTCATCAAATCTCGAGCGCTCAGTTTGAGGTTACCGCTGGCACTACCCGAAAATATGGTGTTCGCCTCGAGTTGAGGGTTCAGCAGCTTGCCACTAACGCCAACCAGCGCGTTGGCAGTCCAATCGTCTTGGTTGCCAGGTCGGAATTTCTCGAGCTTCAGGTCTCCTATCACGTCTGGATTGCTGGCGGCTCCAAAGAGTTTGACCGCACCGCCCACAATGCCTTGCACCCCAAAAGACTCGAGGTTGATGTTAGAGAGTTTCGCGTTGATACCATCGGATTTCAGGCTCGAGTCCAGTGTTCCAACCAAACTAAGATCACCGCCCAACAGCTTGGCATTCAAATTGGCGGTGGCTTGGTTGGCTTCATATCGTGCACTGCCGACCAACGACACCACGCCAATTCGCTCGAGTTTGCCATTGGCTTGAAAGTCACTCAGATTCGCTTGCAAACCTTGCCCACCATCGCTGGCAGTCACCAAACCCGAAACCTCGAGCGTGCCAAGATTGACGGGCAACAGCGGCTCGAGTTGAACTTGTTTGAATTCGCCGCTGGCGTGCCATAAGCCGCCATTTAAATCGGCGTTAACCTGAATTTTGTCGCCCTCGAGTTGGACTTTGGCAACCTCATTCGAATAACTGAGCACCAAATTGGCATCCAAATCATCGCCAGCGTCATCGAGTTTGCCCGTCACGTTCACCGTGGGTTTCGTCCAATTGCCGTGCGCCTCGCCGGTTGCCGTCAACGTCAATTGCCCGGGTTTGCGCCACAACGCGCCAATGTCAAAGCGTTCAAGCTCGAGCTTGGCGTTCAGTTCGTTGTTGATGTTTCCTGGCAGTACCGCATTCACGCGACCACCCTGCCAGTTGAGCGCCAGCGCCAAATCGTTGCGTCCAATCAACTCTAGTTTGGCAGGTTTGCCCAGAAAATCACCGCCAGCCTCAAGACTGCCACCAAAACCCATGTTTTGCGACCATGACAGTGTGCCATCAAGTTCGAGGGCGCTGTCTTGGTATGCGGCTTTGGCTTTTTTCAGACGCAAATTGACTTGCCCAAGTCCGTCTAGGTTCCCTTCGAGCATTCCCAACACTTGATCGCCCGTGATCGCAACGTTGAAGCGCTTGCCGTCAAATCCCGCCTCGAGTTTGGTGCCTGGGGCAATCAGACCAAAGCTTGCCGTACCAAGAACAGCCGTGGCAGTCACATTTGGATGCTCGAATGTTCCCAGTGCACTGCCTGAAAATTTGGCGGGCGCAAAGGCAAAACTGGAGTCACCCGTGAAATTGGCTTTCAAATTTGGGTACAAGCTGCCGTTTAGTTCAGCTTTGGCTTCCTGATACTCGAGCTTGAGTTGTTGCGCCTCGAGTTGCGCATTCTTAAATTGAAGCGTTCCGCCGAGTTTCACCCCTTCAACCGTTCCCCTCAGGTTGCGTGCGGTGACATCCAGGTTTTGAAACTCGAGGTCACTTTGCAGATTGCCTTCCAATTTTTGCCCAAGAATGTCCTCTAAGCCCGCTAAACTCGAGACGGTGACATGCCCCATACCGTTCACGCCGCTCGAGTTGAGTTCCGCCGTGGCATCAAGACTCGCCGCGTCCCAAACTGCATTGGCAACAATTTTTGTACCGATTAAACTTGCCTCGAGTTTGGTGATTTTCTTTTGTAAAGTACCCGAAGCATTCACTTTTAAGTTTCTTGAGTTTTCGCGCATATCACCTTTTATTTCCCCGCGCAAACCATCTACCGTTAATCTGGCGTCGGCTTGCGGGTATAAACCACCCGAAATCGCAAATGCGTATTTTCTTGGCAGCAGACCCTCGAGTTGTGCGTTCAATTGCCCAGCCTCGAGTTGCGCTGTGCCATCCGCCGTGACATCAAAAGCGTTCACGCGCTCGAGTTTTAAAGCCCCAGAACCCGCCTCAAGTTTGAAATCTGGTATCAACAGGCTTCCAAGCACCCGACCACTCGCGGAAACGCCCACAATGCGCAACAGGCGTAAATCCAGATCAATTTTGGTTGCACTAAAACCAGCATTGCTCGCTTGAAAATCGCTGCTCGAGTTTTGTCCCAAACCTGCATTGCCATTCACCGACCAGTTTTGACCCTCGAACTTGGCTTGGGCAACAAGTTTCACCGCATCGCCGTCAACTTTGGCACTGATACTCTCGAGCTTGGCATTGACCTCGAGTTTCGATCCAAGCTTGCCGCTGGCGTCAAAATTCAGTCGTCCCGGTTGAACGGTTTTTGAAATGTTTTCTGGTAACGCTGACGCTGTGCCTGATAAATCCAGATCACCTTTCGCCGTAAATTCACGCAGGTTGGCGGTGGCTTGCAAATTCAAAACACCTTTTGACTCGAGCGCAACGTTTGGATCGGTCAGAGCGCCCCAAACTTGGACATCAGCCGTTGCAGCTTGCCCCCATGCCGAGTACGGCAGCCTCAAACTACCATTCCAACGATCGCCGTCGAACACCAAATCATCCGTTCCTCGGGTGATCCGAATGCCCAGAGCTTGACCCAACGAAGCCGAAAATTTAAGTTCGGCTGGCTCGAGGCTAACTTGTCCACCTGGTACGGCTTGCGAATACTTCAAAATCCGAAGCGTTCCAGTCGTTTCGAGCAACTGTCCCGATTTTGCGCCAAGCTCGAGGTTAGAGATCGCGGCAATTTCAATTGGGTAATCTGACTTTCCAGATTTGATTGAAAGTTTTGACACCTCGAGCGGGAACTTCCAACTGGCGGCGTTGAGCGTGAGCGGCAAAGCTCCGCCGACACTGGCGTTAAACGAACCATCAGACAGCCAGTTGGCTTTGATGGGGAAACCAGAAACCTCAGAACTGAGCGCACCATTCAAGCGTTGATTCTCGAGTTTGAGGCGTCCACTGAGAAGACTCTCCGTTTGCGAAAACAAACCAAGATTCAATTTCTCGAGCGCCACCTCACCCGTCATGCTCGAGTCCAAAGAAACCTTTCCTTTGCCACCTTGAGCATCTTGCAGGTTCGCCGTCGCATTCCAAGTTTTCAAATTGCCGCGCACTCGAGCATCCAAATTGATAGCATTCTCAGCCGCGCCCAGATTGGCACTGACACCAGCATTGAACTCGAGTTTTGGCAAACCGACCAAACCACTCACATTCACCAGTGTCTGGAGTTGCTTGGGCAAAATTGTACCCGCAAAAGCCGCCAAAAACCCACTCGGCGCATTGCCAGAAATATTCAATGCACTCCAAGGACCATTCGTCTCGAGTTTCCAAGCCTCCAACTTTGGTGATTGCCCACTCGAGACAGATTGCAACTGACCGCGCCAAGCCCAATCCATGACGTGCTTGAAGTTCAGACCAAGCGTGGCATTAAGCTTGCTTTCAAAAACCTGTCCCTGAATCGTTCCACCAAGGTTTCCAACAAAGCTCGAGTCGAGGTTTGAGCCATTTAATTTGGCACTGGCTCGAAACATTTTTGCATTCAACGCATCGCTACCCAATGCTCCCGCAGCGCTCGAGGCTTGGACTGTGCCATTCAAGATTTTCCCCTGCATCTCGAGGGTCGCTTGAACTTTCTGAAGTTTCAGGTTCGCGCCTGTATCGTTCGAGGTTTGTTTGCTCGAGATGATTGCAGGTTTTTTCTGGTTTCTCGAGTTAAGTTGTTTTTTGCTTTTTGTAGGGGTGATGCTTGTCCCTACCCTTTCAAGAGCTAGAGATTTCATTTGACCATTCGCCAAATTAAATTCTTTCAAAAACCCGTTAAAATCCTCAGTCTTCCCATTCGCATTATCCGAATCAAGCTTGACCGAAATTTTATTCCCCTCGAGTTGCCCTACACTTTTAAAACTTTCCAAGTTGACGCTCGAGCCGTTCCTTGCTGCTTGCGCCGTTGCTCCATCGAGTGAACCCGAAACTTTTTTACCGATCAAATCCGCATTTGCCTTAAATTGCTCGAGCTTAAAGTCCGTATTGTTCCAACGTCCTGAACCCAGTTTAGCGTTTAGTTTTCCGTTAACATTTTTGTCTTCCAACACTCCGTTGGCATTAAAATCTTGCAACTCGAGACTCACCTCTTTCCACGTTCCACTGCCCGTTTGCGCCTCGAGTGTGCCGGTTATTTTCTCGCCTAACTTTTCGGCATTTAATGTCAATTTTCCAAGCTCGGCGCTCGCATCTTGCCAGCCTCCGTTGCCTGATGTTGCTTGAAGTGTGCCGCGAAGTTCGCTGCCTTTCATTTCGGCAGTCAAATTCAGTTGCTCAAGTTTGGCACTTGCATCTTGGTAACTGCCCTCACCGCGTTGCGCCTCAAGTTTGGCGGTCAGGTTGTTGTCAGTGAAGCTTCCGTTGGCTTTGAATTGACTCAGATCAACGTTGGCTTTTTGATAACTGCCCACTCCCCTGTTCGCCTCGAGCGTTGCAAAAATCTGATTATTCAAAACCCGTCCCTCGAGTTTGAATTGCTCGAGGTTGGTGTTTGCATCCTTGGATTTCCCTGATGCCTTTTCAGCTTGCAGCGTGCCGCTCAATTGCTTGTCAATCCAAGAGCCTGCAAATTTTATTTGCTCGAGGTTTGCACCGAAGTCTTTCCAACCACCGCTTGCTCGTTGCGCGGTCAGTGCGCCCGCAAGGGCATTGCCATCTAATTTGGCATTCAGTTTTAGATCCTCAAAATTACCAGTTGCGCCCTGGTAATTTCCGACACCTTGAAGGGCTGCAAGATCGCCCGCAAAAATCTTGTCCTCGAGTTTTCCACCAAAGTTAAATTGCTCGAGTTTACCTTTAGCGTTTTGATACGCGCCCGTCGCTCGAGCGCCAGTCAGGTTGCCAGTGATGATGTCGTTCGTCGATTTGGCATTCAGCACAATTTGCTCGAGGTTGGCGCTGGCATCTTTTTTGTATGTTCCCGAAACGGCGGACGCTGTCAGTTTGCTTTGAATCACGCCATTTTCAGAACTGGCTTCGAGTGTTAAGGCGTTAAGACTGGCACTCAGGTCTTGCCAAGTGCCACTTGCTTTGTTCGTCTCGAGCTTGCCCGAAAACTTGGGTCCTTCCAGCACTCCAGAAAACGCAAATTTTGCCAAGTTCGCGCTGGCATCCTCAAATTGACCCGATGCCCGCAAGCCTGTCGCATTGGCAATCAGGCGTTGATTCTCGAGTTTAGCGTTCAGGTTGAATTGTTCAAGGTTGGCTTTGATTTTTGCCCAGCCCCCCACAGCCCGGCTGGCTTGAAGGTTGGCTTGATATTGTGCGGCTTGTTTGTTTGCTTTGAGTTTGACATTCTCGAGTTTGAATTCTTGATCCGCGTAAACGCCTTGCACAAGACTGCCCAAAACATTTCCGCGCAAGTTTGCATCTTCAAATTTCCCCGATGTCGCATTGATCAAATCCAGATTTCCCTCGAGCGTTTGGGCACTTAAAATGTCAGGTCCCAAGTTGCCAGAAAGGTTCGTGGTTTTAAATTTCGCAACACCAACATTGCCATTTTTCAGATCGTATTGACCGTTCAACTCAAGGTTTGAAACCAAAAGTCGATCAGTCCCTTTTCTGGCATTGGCGCTGCCAAGTACAACTTGGAATTTCAATTTTTCATCCTCGAGTTGACCTTTTGCCACCACTTGCGAGGCTTGAATTTGATCGCCTTGAAAAGTGCCCTCGAGTGCTTGGCTTTGAAGCGTAAAACCCAAATCATTGCCACTCGAGTTGAGGGTGGCTGTGGTTTTCTCGAGTTTGAACGGGTTCTTTTGGTATGTGCCAACCGCACTCAAGATTTGAAGATCAGCTTTGAAACCAATGGATTTCCCAAGCACAATTTCAAGATTGTTACTCACCAATGTTTTGGTATCAATCTGCCAATCTTTGCCAATTGCCGCAAGCATTCCAGTGTTTAAACTTCCTGTGATGCTCGAGCCAACCCGAACGAGATTGGCGTTCAAGTTTTGAGTCTTTGCCGAAATTCCCTCGAGTTTGCCCTTTAAACTTTCAGCATTGATTTTCGCCGCGAAGTTGGCAATTGCAAGCTTATTTGGATTGGTCGTGTTCAGATTGCCAGTCAGCTCGAGGTTGGTGAAATCCAGCACATTGTTCTGCACCGTCATACTGCCCGTTTTGGCATTGGCAGTGACCTCGAGTTTGCCATTTACAGGTTGTGCTCTGGCTTGGATGTTTTGCACGTCAAACGTTGTGCCCGCAAGTTTTCCAACCAAACTGATTGCTTTTAGATTGCCGCGAAGTTGCCCGTCACTTTTTGCGTTGGCGATCAAGCTCGAGGCTTTCAATTGTTGCCCTTGAATGTTAGCATCGAGTGTTGCAGCTTGAATGTTCAGATCAAAGTTTTGAGCGCTGACATACGTTGCTCGAGCGGTCAGGTTGCTGGCTTGCAATTGTTGCCCTTGTAGTTTTGCATCGACACTTTGAGCCGTGAGATCAAGGTTGACTTTTGACCCAACGATTGAACCTTTTGCCTTTAGATCAACAGCATTCACGCGTTGATTTTGAACTTCTCCATCGAGCTTGTCGGCTATGACATTAAAATTGATTCCTGTTTTGCTGCTGGAAACTTGCCCCACTGAATTCTGAATCGTGATCAGTTTGTTCTGGTATCTTGCCGAGAACGAACCGCGCCAGTTGGCATTGAAAGCGCTTGTTGCAAGGTTGTACTGTCCAGACTTAATCTCGAGTTTACCCACCGTGCCGCTCAGGTTCACGCTGTTTTGCTTGAACGTTCCTGTTAAAGCAATTTGTTCAGGATTCCAATCCAAACCCAAATTCCGAATTTGTGCACCCAAACCCAGTCGCTCGAGTTCTGGTCTGCTGGGCAGCGTGCCAAAAGCTTTAAATGCCAGATTGTCAGCTTGACCGTTGACCGAAGCACGAACCGAACCATAGGTTAGGAGTGCATCAATCTTTGGAAAAACCTGGCCGCTGACGGTCGCACCTTTCAACAATGTATTTGTGACTTTGGCATTGGTACTGACTCGATTGTTTTTGACGCTCACATCCGCCAGAATTGGAATTCCAAACGCTTTCGCCATGACTTTTGCTGTGCCGTTGGTGTTGACAAACTCGAGTTTTGCCACGCCCGAAATTTGCCCTTGCGAGGATTTGGGCAGCACTGCATCGAGGGCACTCAAATTCACTT
This sequence comes from Deinococcales bacterium, assembly GCA_031391225.1. GTDB lineage: Bacteria > Deinococcota > Deinococci > Deinococcales > JAAFIG01 > JANXTZ01. The sequence goes on along the minus strand of JANMUC010000327.1, from coordinate 10,282 downwards.
CGCCACTTGAGTTCAGAACCCCGTTCTCAAATTTCAACTCGAGTTTTCGCACTCCTGCGGTGAAAATTTGCCCACCTGCTTGAAGGCTAGCACCGAGATTGGCGTACACAGTGCCGCTTAAAACGTTTGGGCTGCTCGAGAGGCTGGCGGTAGTCGTCAGCTTAAACGGCGTGAGTTGCAATGTGCCTTTTGCCAGCGCCGACACGGTTTTTCCTGGCAAAGGAGAATAGGCTAGGTTGCCGTCAAGCGCAATGTTTTTGCCTTGCCCAGTGGCTTTGATCAATCCGTAATCGGTTTTGGCATTCAGTTGTCCCAATAGGTTGCCATTGAACAAATAAGTCCCATCGCCCGAAAGTTTTGCCTGCTGTCCCGAATACTTAACCAACCAATTGCGCGGTTTGATACGCACCCGATCAGCTTGCAAGAACGCCTCGAGCTTGTCTGCACTCCAGTAGCCGTTCAATTGCTTTCCAACCTCGAGCGTAAACGGTCCACTTACATCCTCAAGCGTTGCGCCTTGATAATCTAAACCTGTTGCTCTCAGCTTACCGGTCAGCACCCCGTTTGAGCCTTGCAAACGGTAATTTGCATTTGCCGTCACCACACCCGCAGGCTCGAGTTGAAGGTTTTTGAGGCTGACCTGACCACGCTCGAGGTCGCCATTCCAGGCAAATTCACCCAGTTGCGCCGCCCCTGAAAGTTTTCCATCTTTAATTTTTAAAGCAAATTCTCCTGGAAAACTCGAAGGTTTGACGCCAGGAATCTTGATCGAATTTTGCTTTGTTTCGCCCGTGATGCGAATATCCGTGTTGATGCCGCCGAGTTGGAAGCTACCTGAGATCAGATTCTCAAACGGGATCGAAACCCGAAGTTTGCTAAAATCTCCAGAACCTTTGATGGTTTTTCCTGCCAACAATTCACCGCTGGCTTTGGCAGTACCGTCTAAAATTTTTGTCCTGATCTGATACTTAAGATTGTCGCCCTTTGCCCTCAACTGCCCAGTTGCCTCGAGTGGCGCTCCCAAAACGTTCTTGCCCGTAACATTGGCATTCACCGTCGCCAGATTCTCGAGCAATTTAAATTCAAGTTTCGCTTTGGCGTTCACAGGCGCGTCCAAGAATCTCGAGTTTGATTGAATGTTTGCCGTTAAGGTGTCGCCTGGGGCATTGAACGCCCAATCGCCAGCAATCTTCTCGAGCGGAAACTCGAGCACACGACCCGTTCCAGCAAGTTTTCCATTGAACTCGAGTTTTTCCCAACCACCGCCCGAGATGGTTACTCGTACTTTGCCTGATGCTGGCAAGTCTGCATTAAACGCGGTTAGTGCGGGTTGAATCTTGGGTTCAGCCCAACCCGTCACATCAATAATTTCTTTTTTAAACGCCGTATTGACATTCACGTTCAACTCGAGTGGACCCTCGAGTGCGACTGCTTTCAAATGTCCAGAAATCAAACCGCTCGCATCGTGCGTGACAGGACCATTCACCTTGGAAACCACAATCCCAGGGATCGGCTCGAGCACCCCGTCTTTGATTTCTCCAAAACCTGTGAGTTTATCACCGTCCAAGTAGTAATGCGCCAAAATCCGTCCAGATTTGATGTCTTTATACCAGTACCGCGCAATTTTCGCATCCAGATCGGCGGTAATGTCAAACGTAAAAACCCAATCTTTGGAAATTTCGTAATCGACATTTGCCGTGCCAGCTCCCGTGACCGTTTTGATCGCCAGTTTCAGCGTTCCGCTCAAATTCTTTTCGGACGTGTCATGCTGCTCGAGGATTCGGGCTGAAACGTTGGGAATCTCGATAAACTTGCCACGCAATTTGACTTGAACATCTTGAACGCTGGCACGCTCAAGCGAAATGTTGACGGGTGGCGCTGGGGCATTCGCATCGACTGGTGGGAGTTTTAACGGGTCAAAGTCCACCTTTGACCCCTCGAGCGCCACGTCAAGCCGCACGTCACGCTTGGTCAGCAATTGCCACAACGGATATTTAACTCGAGCGACCTTTGCCGTGCCACTCACAAATGCCGAACTGACCTGCACCTCCTCGAGCTTCACGCCCGAGAGTAAATTGCCCGAAATTTTTGAGGCATTGATTTGAAAACCAGCACCCTTTGCCGCGTTCAATGCCAGATCAAACCCCATCTTTGATCCTGTAAACACGTACAACGCCAACCCAAGCAGCACTGGGATGGCGAACAGGGCAATAAAAATGGCGCGTCGGCGCGTCACAAAGCCATTTTACTCTTTTATCAGTGAGAACACCGTACCAGTAACCTTTAACGAACCTTTGGAAAAGCACTTTACAAAACCGACGCAATTATGATTCACTGCGCACATGACCGAACTCGAGCGACCCAAACGCCTGACCGCACTCGTCACAGGCACAGTTCAAGGCGTTGGATACAGACGTTTTGTGCAACGCAAAGCCAGCGATTTGGGTTTGAACGGCTTTGCCGAAAATCTAACGGACGGCAAAGTCGAAGTCGTCGCCGAGGGTAAAACGAGCGAACTCGAGTATCTGGTGCATTGGCTCAAACGCGGTACGGCACACTCGAGCGTGGTGGCGGTGGATGTACAATGGTCGGAAGCGACAGGGTTACAGAATTTTTTTGTGTATTGAAAAGTCTATCAAGCAAATCAAAAGATATTCACTCGGGCTTTGGAATGAAATCTAAAGACCTGGGTTCTACAAAACTCGAGTAACACGTTTGACAGACCCAAGTATTGGGAGCTGAGAAATACCCGATTGGATCACCTCCGCGTCCAATTTTGTCTCCATAAATTACGCAATGTTCATGATCCCAGCCATTTTCAATGATTTCACCAGTTTCTGTAGTGGTTAAATCTGTGGCTGACAATAAACGACCAACCAAAAGACCATTTGATGCTTGAAAAATCCGTTTTTCCCATAAGCGCACGCGATCAAGCACAATTGCAGCATTTTCGCCCCAAAACCAATTATTGATTTCCGCATATTCATACCAGTAAATCTGCAACTCGAGAACCACGAAAAAACGATTGAATCAAACTTGGTAACTTTATAACCTCTAACCACGAACTTCGCCAACCAACCAATAATGCTTCCACATCTGAAAAAAATAAACTCCCTAAATCACGCCGAATCCAAGCCCACAATAACTCAATCGGATTACAATCAGGAGCATACGGTGGCAAATAAACTACTTCAAGTCTCTCCTCAGAATCTACAAATTCTTGCACAACAGAACACTTTAAATTTTTACCATTATCAAATACAACCGTAATCTTATTCTCAAATCTATTTAAAATACTCTTTAAAAATTCTACTGTTTCACTCCCCGTAATACTCCCAAAAATAATTTCACCATGTGCCTCGCCATCACTACTAATCCCACCAAGTACACCAAATTTATGACCGCTATTATTCAATGTAATACTCGGCGTTTCATTCACAATACTCCAAGTTTTAAGAACGCTTGGCTCGAGTTTAGCACTCGCAATATCACAGAAAAAAACTTTGTGTCGTTCTTTAAAATTCTCAAGATTTAGTTTTTTTTAAATCAGGTAGTGTTTCAGTTAGCCAATCTGCAATTGTTTTCTCATTCCGTTTAATGTGTCTTTTCTCAGGCTTTTGATAACTAAAATTCCACCCGTGCATTAACTTACTCACGTGGTTAAAATGATAAGAAACGTTTGTTAAATCTCGGATGACAATAACAACCCTTTTTGAAGTCCAGTAATTTCCAGTAAATCCGTAAGTTTCAGCGCCTTTAAGAATTGTTTCCTTGATTTTTGTGATCTGTTCTGGCGTTATGATTTTCCCAGGTCCTTTATGTTGCTTTTGTTTTAGACCTTCACGACCATGTTCCTTAAAAATGTTATACCAGTCGTAAGTAATTGAAAGTGAACAACCGAGTTGTTCTGAGATGTACGTGCAGTTGGTGATACCATTTTCGAAGAAATCGCAGGCTGCGAAGCGACGTTCCTCGAGCTGTGATTTTGTGAGTTTCTTAGGATTCCATGACATTTCGTGAGTATACTATTCCGAACAAACTTGCGGAAGTCAATAATCACATTAAATGTTGAAACATTCGCACAGTATTCTGAATCGTCTGGATTCTCGAGCGTAAATACCCACTGATCGCCCTTGGAAGTCCAACGACCTTTAATAAAATGTTCCTCCGAAACCAAGTATCCGAGGTGGTTATGTCCAACCCACTCTTTAACACCATAATTTGTGGTGTTCACATGACCAACAAGTTTTGTCGGGTCGATCAAAGGCTCTGATGCTTTTTCAAAAATCGGGAAATTGTATTTCGCTAAAAGGTTAAGCACAATTCCAACTCCATTCAATTTCTTGCTCGAGTTCTACAGTCAAATTCATAAAATCTCGAGGTAATACCGTTTCCCTTGTTCTTCAAAGCCAAAACCTTGCAACGCTCCAATGTCCACGGTGCTTTCGGGCGTCAACACCAGTTCGACGCTGCCGCAACCCATCGCTTGACACGCGCCCAAGGCTTGCTCGAGAAGTGCGCTCGAGACGGTTTTATCGCGGTAACTGGGGCGCACCACAATGCGGTCAATCAAGCCGCTCGGGTTTTGATCCAGAATGCCCCAGCGCGTCCAGAGCGAGACAAAGCCCAGCAACCTGCCATCGTCGGCTTCGGCAACCAGCATGGTCGTGCCAGGGGTTTGCAACACGCGCAAAAGATTAGTGTTTAAGCCCTCAACAATGCCAGTCTCGAGTTTTGGACGTTTGAGAAGTTCTGCCAGAATCGGCGCAATGCCTTTAGCGTCGGCGGGTGCAGCCACCCGAATTTGAAATTCTGCCATAGGCTCGAGTGTACATGTTTACCAATTCAAAGTTTGGGGCATCGCCCCAAAAATCTCGAGTTTGGGGTTACCGTTTAATTCAAGCATCGCCCAGGTTTCGGGTGGTGTGCCATTGGTCCATTGGGTTTCAGTCGGTCCGAGCAGGGTGATGTAATCCAAACCGTTCACATTGCGTTTGTCGAACCAGTGGGCGTGACCGCTGACACAGATTTTGACTTTGCCGCTGTCCTCGAGAATTTTTCTGGCTTTTTCATGATTTTTTGGAAAAGCAAACGGGGCGTACTCGGTTTCAAAGTAGGGGTTGCCAATCATCGGTTCGCCGTGCAGCGGTTGATGGCTGAACACGACCACGGGCAAACTCGAACGGTTCAGCTCTTTCTCGAGCCATTCCAGGGTGTCACCTGAAAGTGTCCCTGCGGGTGAACCGTTGCTTGTTTCCAAAAAAATGAGATGCCAGCCGTGCTTCTCGACGGCATGACTGCCCAAGTTGGTCTCAAGAATCGCCTCTTGTTCGGCTTTGGGCAACAGGTCGTGGTTGCCACTGATGTGATGGCGTTGGTACGGCAAACGCTTAAAAACCCGTGCCAACTCGAGCAGGTTTTGATGGTCTATGGCGGTGTTCTCGTCGGTCAGACGGTCACCCAATTCGAGCACCAAATCGGGTTCGAGGGTGTGAATGTGTCTTTGAATGCGCTCGAGAATGTCCAGTGCGGCGGGTCCTCGCACGTTGCCAGTGTCGCGTCCGTAATGAAGGTCGGTGATGATTGCTAGCCGTAAGCTCATTGACGTGAATTCTAGGACTTGGTTTTGAATTCCAAAGTCCAAAACTCGCACGTGACGCGTGTTCACTCGAGTTTCTAATTTAGCTGTGGTCAGACTGGTTTAAGGTTTTCAGGGTTTTAACAGCGTATTTTGCCGTCACAATCAGTTGATTGGGCATCTTGGGTATCTTCAATTCAAATCCGGTACACACGCTTAGCAATCGTTTTATGAGAAAAACATGAAGGCGCAATCGGTTCACGGGGTAGAATCTGCTATACTCCTGCTTGTCTTATGGACGACCCCCCCAGTCAACGTTTTTCTTTTTCAAATCTGGGATGCCCCAGTGGCTCAGAAAAGCAAGCTGGGATTTTTTATTGGTTTTTTGTTTGCCAACCCTGGTTTTCGGGTGAAGCAAAACGCGTTCTCGAGGAGTTTCGCTCGAGGAACGCAGGCGTTTTGAGGAGACGCCAGAAATGTCGGATGCTGTCGGTTTAACTTTGCTCATTTTTTTGATTGTGCTGAACGGTTTTTTTGTCGCAGCCGAATACTCGTTGGTGTCCATTCGTCGGACACGCATTGACCAACTCGTCGAAGAGGGCAACGCTCGAGCGAAATTGGTACAAAAAGCCATCGAAAATATTGGTTTTTACATTGCCGCCATTCAATTGGCAATTACAGTCGCTTCTATCGCAATAGGCTTGGTCGCTGAACCTGCCTTGGGTCGTATCATCGAAGGTCCTCTGATATTGTTAAACACGCCCGAAAGTTGGATCAAAACAATTTCAACCATTGGGGCATTGCTGATCTCGAGTTTTATTGCCGTAATATTTGCCGAACTTGTACCAAAATCAATTGCGATTCAACGCGCCGAAAGTCTGGCAATGGTTTTGATTGTTCCACTCATGGGTTTTGCTTGGGTTTTTGGACCACTTTCAAGAATGCTGGCTTGGATCGGTGGTGGAGTTGTGAGCTTGTTTGGCGTCAAAGCCGTTTCGGGTCATCACACCGCGCACTCCGAAGAAGAAATTCGCATGATTGTGAATGCTTCCAGTCAACAAGGCGTGCTCGAGAATGACGAGAAAGAATTGGTCTACAAGGTCTTTGACCTGACCGACACGACCTTGCGCCGCGTCATGACGCCGCGCCCAAAAATGATTGCCATTGAAGCCGACGCGACCTTAAAAGAATTGCTCGAGCTTGATTCGGATCACAATTACTCGAGGTTGCCGGTTTACGAGGACACCACCGATCATATTGTGGGCGTGGTGAAAATTTCGGAGGTCTTAAAGCACTTAAACGAACTCGAGCACGTGAAGGTGCGCGACATTGTTCATGAAACCTATTTTGCCCCAGAAACCATGCGTGTTCCAGAATTGCTGCGCAAACTCAAAGAGAAAAAAATGCACATGGCAATTGTGGTAGATGAATTCGACGGCACGGCTGGCGTGGTCACATTAGAAGATTTGCTCGAGGAACTGGTCGGCGAAATTTACGATGAAAGCGACGAACCTGAAGAGGTGCTCATTGAACGCCTCGAGGACGGCGTGATGGTGCTCGAGGCGAGCATGAAAATCGATCAAGTCGAAAACGCGCTTGGCATTGACGTGGGCGAAGAACTCGAGGGTGAATTCGACACGCTGTCTGGATTTATCTACCATCAATTTGGGTACATTCCGCAGCAGGGTGAAGAAACTGAATTTGAAGGTTGGATTTTTCAAATTGAAGAAGCCGATGAACGCCGCATTTTGAAGGTTCGCGTGACCAAAAAACAAGACGAAAACCGCCCTCCCGAAACTGATAAAAACAACCATGCTGCCAGTGATGGTGCTGCCTAAAGACTTGACATTTTGCCTGTAGAATAAACCAATGAACATTGACCCCGAGTTGCTGGCAGCCGCCAAAACCGCCTTTGATCGCGCTTACGCCCCGTACTCCAACTTTCGGGTTGGTGCGGCGCTGCTTGGCACGGACGGCAAAATTTATGCGGGTTGCAACGTCGAAAATGCCAGTTACGGACTCTCGAGGTGCGCGGAGCAAACCGCCATACAAAAAATGGTTTCTGAAGGCACAAGGGGCTTTAGCAAAGCCGTGGTCTACACCCTCGCCAGCCCGCCAAGTTCGCCGTGCGGAGCCTGCCGACAAATCTTGTTTGAGTTTGGTGCAGATGCAGAAGTAGTGATGGTCAATGACAAAAACGAAACTCGAGTTTTTACAGTGTCCGAGCTTCTGCCCGCAGGTTTTGGACCACGCGACCTGGAATAATCACCACAGCTTGAGTCTTAAGCCGTCATGCGCGAGTGAAACGTTCTCGGGTAATTTCGCAGCATCTCGAGTGTCCACGCCATGCCCAAGGTGCGTGAACACTGTTTTGACGGGTTTAACCATCTTGACCACCTCGAGCGCTTCCAGAACATCGTAAACACTCCGACCCGCGTAATCGGCGCTCGATTCGTCCCAGAAACTCGTTCCCAGAATCAGCAACTCGAGGTTTTGAAAATACTGCTCGAGAATTGCTTCTGAAAGCCCGATTGAGTCCGAACAATACACCCAGGTTTTGCCATGACGCTCGAGTTTAAAAGCGTTGGCAGTGCCGTTAAAACCGTGCGGGACTTCAAACGCGCTGATCTTCCAACCGTAAAGCTCGAGGTTTTCGGGAAAGGAATGAAATCTGGAGGCGTATTTGCCTTTAAAAACGTAGCCAAAACGCTGCTCGAGTTGCGGTAAAACACTTTCGAGCGCATAAATTTGGGTGTTCGCACCTTCCCAACGCAAGTAATCGAGCACATCGCCCAAACCCAAAATATGATCGTTGTGCGCGTGCGTAATCAGCACCGTCTCGAGATTCCGTAAATTCTGATTTACGGCTTGCATCCTAAACTCTGGACTGGCATCAATAAGCACGTTATGACCTTCAAGCTCGAGCAGCACACTTGGACGGGTTCGGGCGTTGATTCCAGTCGCTCGAGCCTCCGAACAAACCTCGCAATTGCACCACCAGCGCGGAACCCCTTGCGAATCGCTAGCGCCTAAAAAAATCAGTTGAGAAGCGGCTTGCATTGTTCTTGCATTCTAATCGGTTAAACTCGAGCTGAACATTTGAAGCGGTTTTTGCGTAACAAAAATGATGAAACCCAAATTAACTCCAACCCTCTTTTTTCTGGGCGCTATTGTGCTGGCGGTGTTGGCATTTTTGCTTGAGCCACGCCAAAAAGCTGTGGTAAACGGCATTGCATTTCCTACAAACTTCCAAACCCAACTGGTCAAATACGCAGTAGTTGAGCGCCCCGACGGTTTGATTCGTGACGAATTCGCCTCGCAAGCCGTGATTGACGCAACTCGAGACGGCAAAGAGATTCCTGTGGGTTCGATGCTGGTGATTCAAGCCTTTTACGGCTCGAGTCTTGGGCGTTTGGGTCAACAGAACGTTCATGTCATGGTCAAGCAAAACCTTGGCGAACGCAATGCTTGGGCGTTCGCCGCGTTTAATCCTAATGGCAGCCTCGAAGCCAACATGGATTTAACCAATTGCAAACAATGTCACTCGAGCGCCGTGATTGGACGAGATTCGATTTTTTCGTTTGCGTTGTTGCAAAATTTTGTAGCAACTGGTGAGCCTGGATTTGCCTATTGTTCGTTTCCAGCCCGAATTCCGTGTACTTCAGATGCAGATTTTTCTCGAGGTCGTTGAAGCTCGAGGTTTCGCAAAATCCCCTATTCACTTGTGAAACACATCGAAAATAATATTGCTTACTTGAAACTACGTCATTTAGCGAATTGTCTCGGATGACAAATTTTTTTATTATCTTTTCATGAGCGACGGCATCCGAGACAAACAATTTTGGAAGATGCGTCATTTGAGTAAAAAAATGGCTGAGGTGCTGCACAATCAAGAACCCCCCTTCAGAATTACTGCGATGTATACACTTTTGGAATACACCATTCTTGACCGCGAATTTGACATTTTGTGGTCAAGATTTGGGTTCAAGTCAATGGTGTGTGATCGTCGCCGACGATGCTCGACTCGAAAATCAAATCAAAATTTTCAAAAAGTAAAACGTCGCGCCGAAAAACGTCATGAACATCAAATCGCGGTTCGTTCTTGGATAGCTGAACTTGCTGATGACGGATGATTTCAGAACTCAGTCTTAAACACATTCCAAGCCTCGAACAACACTTCACGAGCTACCCGCTCGAGGTTCGGTTTGGCAATTTCATGCAGCATGACAAACCGCACGCCCTCAGAATCGGCTTTTTTATCGCGTGCCATGAAGGGTTCAACGTCGCTAAACTCGAGCTTTGGAAGTTTGGCGGGTTGTTGATACTCGAGGAATGCTTTGGTGTTCGCGGTGACATCGACATAACTCAGAATCTTGCCGACAATCGCGGCATAGTGCATTCCGTAACCGACCGCTTCACCGTGTGGGAGTTTGTGAGCCGTGACCGCCTCGAGCGCGTGTGCCAGGGTATGACCGTAATTTAAAAAAGCGCGTTCGTGTTTTTCTTTTGGATCGATGGCAACCACATCGGCTTTGACCTGAATCGCGTCTTTCAAGAACATCTCGAGCTTGGGTGAGGCAGCGTTAAAATCTGGCTCGAGGATGGGTTGCATTAAAGCTGGGTTGGCAATCAGACCGTGCTTGAAGGCTTCTGCTGCACCCTCACGGAAGGTACGTTCGGGCAAGGTCAGCAGTGTCTCGAGGC
>JANMUC010000317.1:0-3314 GCA_031391225.1 Deinococcales bacterium | reverse complement strand
CGCGAAGTCGGTCAGCAAATCTCTCAAGATGCCCTGTGCCAAAGCACCTGGAATGCAACAACACAAATGCTTTGCGCCCAAACCCCAGCGGGCGACACCACCGTGCGCGAATCTTGCCAGGGTGACAGCGGCGGACCACTGTTTACTGATGCTGTCACTCCAAGGCAAGTCGGCGTGGTTTCATTCGGTACAACAACCTGCACCGAAATAGACAAACCAGGCGTTTATGCTCGAGTGACCGCATTCGATGCTTGGTTGGGTGCAACCACAGGACGCAACGCCAGCGATTTGGGCATTTCGTTTGATTTGACTGGCACTACCTCGAGTGTCGGGCTTGGCGTTCAGCAGAGCAACTGAATTTCGGTTCACAACTCTTCGGCTCGCGATTTAAAGATTGGGTACTGAATTATCTCCTCTCATCCCCGACCTTCTTGACCCCAAACGTGCACCTAAGGGGCGGGGTCGCCTTCTCTCCCAAGAGGGAAGGGAGTTTTATTGGTATCTCGAGGAGCGGTTCTGCCCGCAAAGTGAATCTTTACAGCAAATTTCAAAATGATTGACGCAGTTTGTCAATCATTTTCGAGCTATGCGAGCAGAAACAAGCAGTGCCTTGCAAAGGAGTGAAAGCGCGAAGCGACCATGCCCGATAGGTGCATTTTATGGTCAAGAAGCGCGTCAACGTATTTGCAAGGCGCTGTAGGGTTAGTGACCCTGTGCATTTGGGTAGCTTTTTTGATCTCGAGAATACGTGTACCTCGAGAATCTGAATTGCAAATCTTTAGTCGCTCGAGGTTGCCGTGAGCCGCCGGTGGTAATTGATCTGACCCAAATGCCAATTTAAATGCCCGTACAAATGCAGCAAAAAATAATTGGTGCTCATCGGGTATCCCAGGACTTCTTTGGGAAAAACCTGCTCGAGTTTAATGGTTTCTAAACCGCTCAACACTGTTTCGATCATGGTCGAGGTTGCTTTGACCATCGCAATCAATTCGGCTCGAGGCACATCTTTCAGGTTAAATTCGGCGTCGCGGTCACGTTTGTAATCGGTGCCGCCAAGGTCAACGCCAATAAACTGATTCAGGTTACCGACCAGGTGCAATGCCAGGTTACCCGCAGGGTTTTTGATGTCGGGCGCAACCAGCCAAAGGCTTGCCTCGTTTGGGTATGCCTCGAGTTCAACCACCAGTTTTGCAAGGTCGCGTTGATAGAGTTTGATCAGGTGTTGGATCATGGGGTTAGTTTAGCGGTTTTAGTTCTCGAGCGGCGAAACCCTAAACTGCCGTCCAACCGCCGTCAACCAGCAAGGTATGCCCGGTGACCATGCTCGCCGCACTTGATGCCAAAAAGACCACCGCACCGAGCATGTCGTCCACCGTGGCAATCCTGCCCATCGGAATTCTAGACTCGAGATCGGCTTTGATTTCGGGTTGCGCAAAAGTCTGTTCGGTCAGTGGTGTGCGCACGAAGGTCGGTGCAATGGCGTTGACGGTAATGCCGTGCTTTGCCCATTCAAATGCCAGAACCCTGGTTTGGTTGACCAAGCCCGCTTTAGCAGAACCGTAGGCGGCGCGTTGGTAGTAGCCGACCATGCCCATCTGCGAGGCAATGTTGATGATTCTCCCGCCCGGGTCACCCGCTTTGGCTCGAGCGATCATGTGTCGCCCGACGGCTTGGCTCATGAAGAATGCGCCTTTCAGATCGGTGTCGAGCACCAAGTCCCAGTTTTCTTCACTGACATCTTCTGCCCATTGCACTCGGTTGACGCCCGCATTGTTGACCAAAATGTCCACGCGCCCAAATTCCTCAATTGCCTGTTCAACAAGTGTGGTGCATGAAGGCACGTCGCAGACATCAAGCTCGAGTGCAATGGCTTTACGTCCGTGGGCGCGAATCAACTCGAGGGTCGGTTCGGCCATTGTCAGCCTGCCTGGAAGTTCGGTGATGACCACATCGGCTCCGTAAGCCGCCAGCGCCGCTGCAAAACCTTGTCCAAGTCCTGATCCGGCTCCGGTCACCAGTGCCACGCGTTGCTCGAGTTGGAAGTTTGGCATGTTCAATTTGGTCATGACTCGAGTTTAGCAGTGTTGGTGAAAACCTGGAATTGCGCTGCTTGGTTTGGAGCGTTGCTCGAGTTTGATTTTGGGAATCGCGGTGATTTTGGGCTTCTTAAGAATCGCAAGAAAACTTGGGGCGAACCCTCGAGATAGCCAACTCAAACCTTATACAATGCTGATCCTCGAATTGCATGAAAAATTACAAATTCGGTAAGTCAATAGTTTGGACACCATAGAGCAATCAATTAACTTATGTTAGAGAAAGTTTGTTTCTGACACAATAATGGCATGGTTTTTAAATTACTTGACTTTTATTCAAGTTATCCCTAACATGATTCAAAGTTTGTACAAGCCTTCTTCAAAATGTGTACAAAATCAAGATTTTTAAAAAGGTGAGCCATGAGCATAAGCCTGCAAACCAACAGTCCAAACACTGCACCATCCCAAGACACGCCTCTGTTCACAGCCAGCGAGGTCGAACATCGGACCGCCGTGCCTGCCACAACCTTAAGGCAATGGGAACGACGATACGGCTTGCCAAATCCAAAACGTACCCCAAGCGGTTACCGGCTTTACAGCCAAAATGACATCGCTTGTATCGAATTCTTTAAAAACCGTATTTCGGACGGCATTCCAGCCTCGAGGGCGGCGCAATTGTACGCGCTCGAGCAGTCCTTACCAGCAGGCAACAACCAAGTCCATCAAAACATTCAGTATCCTCGGACCAGCAATCCTAATGACGCGATCAACCGCCTGATCGAGGCGACATTGCAGGGTGACTCTGCCAAAGGCGATGCGATTTTGGCGCAAGCCCACAGCACCTTACCCGTCGAAGATGTGCTGATCGAGCTGATCCAACCCACGTTGGTTGAAATTGGCGAGCGCTGGCACAGGGGCGAAATCACGATTGCCCACGAACATCAAGCCACTGCCTATCTGCGCGGAAAACTCCACGGCTTGCTCGAGATGGCAGGTTCATCACGGAGCGGTCCAACCGTGGTGGTGGCGTGCGCTCCAAATGAATGGCACGAAATTGGGGCACTCACCATATCGATTTTTTTGCGTCGTGCCGGTATTCGCACGCATTTCTTGGGCGCGAACACGCCCATCGCGGACTTGGCGCGCTTCGCCCGCGAGATCAAAGCCAGCGCAATAATGGTTTCGGCTGGGACCAGCGAAGTGATCGAAAACATGCGACATCAAGCACACTTGCTGCGCGAGGCGGTCGGTATCGTGATTTACGGCGGCAACGGTTTTAAC
>JANMUC010000281.1:0-6286 GCA_031391225.1 Deinococcales bacterium | reverse complement strand
GCGCCGTCCGAGTACGGACTCGAGTTGCCCGCCGTGACGCTGCCACCCTCACGGAAAGCCGCACGCAACTTGCCCAGACCCTCGAGCGAGGTTTCGCGCCGCAAGAGTTCGTCGGTGTCAAACTGCACGGTTTCAGAAATTAGTTTTGTGCCCTTCAGTTTGTCCACCCGAACAGGCACGCTGACAATCTCATCCTTAAACTTTCCAGCATCAATCGCCGCCGCCGCTCGAGCGTGACTTTCCACCGCAAACGCATCCTGATCGGCTCGAGACACCCCGTACTTGTCCGCGACATTCTCGGCGGTGTGACCCATGCCGATGTACGCCCCAGGACGTGAATCAACAAGTTGCGCGTTGGCACTAAAATGAAAGCCCGACATTGGAACCATGCTCATGCTTTCCGCACCACCTGCGATGAGGACATCATTCATGCCCGAACGAACCGCCTGTGCCGCCATCGCAATGGTCTGCAAACCAGACGCGCAAAAACGATTGATGGTCACACCCGCCACAGAATCGGGCAACCCAGCCTGCAAGCTCGAGAGACGCGCAAAGTTAAGCCCTTGCGAACCTTCGGGCATGGCGCAACCTAAGTAGACATCCTCAACTAAACTTGCATCAATTCCAGCCCTTGAGACACTTTCTTTTAAAACCAATGCCGCCAGATCATCGGCTCGAGTGTTGGTGAGAGTTCCTTTTTGCCCTCGACCTACAGGCGTGCGAACGGTGGATACGATTACGGCTTCATTCATCTCGAGACTCCTTGAATATCAATTATTTAGCGGTTTACAATTTCTGACATTAATTATTTCTAGATTGTTTTTGTCCATGACTAATATGCGACCATCTCCAATGTATTTAACTTTTTCGTCTTTAGAGTAATTCATGCACTCTTTTGAAAAATCATAAAGATCAAGAATACTGACACTTTGATAAAGAGTTTTTTTTAAAAATGCGTAACTAAAAACAAATGTAGTTAATATCGCAAGCGAGATTGAAAAAGCGAGAAAAAATCTAACCAAATGAGATCCAGGATTTTCAAACAAACCTATTTTTTCGTAAAGCTTAAAAAATAATGGACTAGTTACAAGAATAATCAAATAAAAAGAAATTGTGAATAGAGAGAGAACAAAAGCCCACATAAATAATGTAAAAAACGCCGTAATTAAAATAGTTGAAATTGGAAAATATGAATAGTCAAATCCAGTTGTTTCACTTATCATTTTTGAAGTTAAAATCAAAGATGACAAGCTACATAAAAATAAGTATGAGTACTTAAGAGTTCGGAAAATCCAAAATCTATTGTATTTTTGATCAATTATTCTAATATCTATCTGAAAACCAACTAAAGCAAAAATCATACCTGCATACACAACAAAGCGTAGTAAAAATAAAATTTTAAGCAGATTAAATAGCGTTGCTGATGCAAAAAAGGAAAGACTGAAAGCATACCAAAATTGAAATCGGTGAATCTTCATTGAACTCACAAATAATCGGAATTTATCTATGATTTGCTCCAAAACCCCTTAATATTTTCAAACCATTTTTCATTCAATCTCCAACAGCCATCTCGAGCGCTTCAACAATCATTGGTAACTCGAGCTTCCCATTCCGTGCGCTTACATCCATAATCTCGAGGCTTTCGATTCTGCCTGTGATTGGGTGTGTTCTGGCAACCACGCCGCTATCAATTTCAGTCGAACCTTGTCCTCTGTAAGACTTGCAAAATTGAATGCTGAGAATGTCGCCGTCGGTATCAAAATCAATGGTTATCTTTTCCATTTTTGCCTCCAACAACCACAAAACCCACACCCACTTGATACCGAATTGGTTTTCCTACTGGGATTTTCTCAGTTCCCCAATCGTATTCTGGTAAATCTTCGCCCATGTCTCCCTCGAGCCACTGGTGGCTTTCTTTGTCTGGCTCGAGATTGTCATTGTTATTCACGGTTACGATTCGCCAAATTGGCTTTTAAGGTTTCCAAAGAAATGGTTTCTTCATTGTTATTTCTGTGTTCATTCATAAATTCAATGTCGTGAGCATCTTCCAATGCCTCGAGCAAAGTTTCATAATCTACCAACGAAACAATCACGTCAATTTTGTTTCCTGCTTCATCGCAGATATACCTTGGCTTGCTAATTTTGGTCATGAAAACCTCCGTTCTTCAAGTGTAGACCAAAACTAATTCCGCAATGGCTTCCCAGTTTTCAATGTGTGCGCAATTCGTTCTTGGGTTTTCTTCTTGCCCGTCAACGTCAAAAACGCTTCCCGCTCGAGGTCTAAGAGGTATTGCGTGCTGACTTGCATGGTGCGGTTGGCAGTGCCACCGCACAAGATTCTTGCCAGGTGTTTTGCCAGTTCCGCATCGTATTCGGAGGCTTGTTTTGAAAGTTTGAGCGCATCAATTCCGACCATCAAATTCGCGTATGCCGCCTCACCCAAAGCGGGAATGTCAACTCGAGGTTGCGGTTGAATGTAATTTGGGGACAGTTCCAGCACTTTTTGTTTGGCATCCGCAATCAAACGGTCACGGTTCATGGTGATGCCGTCGGAACTGCGCAAGTAACCCAAAGCTCGAGCCTCCAACGCGCTGGTGCTGGTTTTGGCGAGGGCGATTTGCTCGAAGGCTTTGCGGATGGCGGCGAATCCGTCTTCACCTGGGAGCAACGCATCGGTGAAGCGTGTGACCATTTCAGTTGTACCACCGCCAGCAGGAATCAAGCCAACGCCCATTTCGACCAAGCCCATATACGTCTCACTGTGGGCTTGAACGTGGTCGGCGTACAAGCTCATTTCTGTACCGCCGCCCAGCGCGAGGCTGAACGGTGCGGAGACAGTCGGAAACGGACTGAATCGCATACTCGTGGTCATTTTTTGAAACAAACGAATGCCTTGGTCTATTTCGTCAAACTCGCCAGATTGTGCTTGCATCAACAGCACGGCAAGGTTTGCACCAGCGCTGAAATGCTCGCCTTGATTACCGACAACCAAACCAACAAATTGCTCTGGAATAGTTTTCATGGCGAACTGCATCATGCGAATGGCGTCTTCGCCAAGCGAATTCATTTTGGAATGAAACTCGAGCAACGCTACACCGTCGCCAATATCAATCAGGCTTGCGCCTTGCATGGTTTTAACGATTCTCGAGGCGTCAGTTTTGAGGTCTTTGAGGATAATCACACCATCTTTGACACTCGAGCCACCGTCATAAAATTTCTTACCAGATGCCAGTTGATCGCTTAAGAGTTTGGGAATCTCGAGATTCAGCGCTTTGATGCCCGCAATCACGTTCTCGAGTCCTAGCGCGTCGCACAAGTCAAACGCGCCAATTTCCCAGGCAAAACCCCACTTCAGGGCGTTGTCCACCTCGAGCACGGTGTCGGCGCAGGCGGGAATGTTAGTTGCAGCAAACCAGATCAAGCCATACGTGCTGCGACGCACCAGATCGCCGTATGCTCCCTCGAGTTGCAGCATGGCTTGAATACGATCAATGAGTGGCAAACCGCGAATAGGCTCGAGTTCGGGCAGTCTGACTTTGCCTTTGTCTTCGTACTCGAGGGTTTCGTAATTCAAAGTCAGGATGACGCTTTTGCCATCCGCGCCTTTGATACGTTTGAAAAAACCTTCGCCCGTTTTCTCGCCCAATCGCCCCATTGACACCAGTTTCTCGAGAATCGGGGCTGGGGTGTAATCAAATTCGGTGGCGGCATCAAGATTTTTGGCGACCATCAAACCAATGTCCAAACCGCTAAGATCGTTGGTTCGCATGGTGGCGCTCGAGGCGTGACCGATGATCGGTCCCATTAGGGCATCCACCACGTCCGGCGCAAGTCCAAGGTTGACGGCATCACGGGTGATTTGACCCATTCCCCAAACGCCGATGCGGTTGGCAATAAAACCTGGCACGTCTTTGGCGACGACCACGCCTTTGCCCAGCACCTTATCGCCAAATTCGGAAATCGTTTTAATAACAGCAGGGTCGGTGTCTTCCGTCGGGATCACCTCGAGCAGTTTGAGGTAACGTGGTGGGTTGAAAAAGTGCGTGCCGACAAAACGTTTTTTGAACTCGAGCGACCTGCCTTCGATCTGATCTTTCATTGGAATACCGCTCGAGTTGGAACTTAAAATCGTGTTTGCCCCAGCAACGGTTTCGACTTTCGCCCAGAATTCGCGTTTGACATCCAAGCGCTCGAGGATGGCTTCAAACACCCAATCTACGTCTTTTAATTTGCCTAAATCATCTTCGACGTTGCCCAGCGTGATCAGTTTTGCGACACTTGGGTGCATGAACGCCGCAGGTTTGGCTTTGAGTGCCCGCTCGAGTCCTGCTTTGGCGATTTCATTGCGGTCTTTTGCGCCGTCTTTAACGATGTCGAGCAACAAAACAGGAATTCCAGCGTTGGCAAGGTGCGCGGCAACGGCAGCGCCCATTGTTCCAGAACCGACAACGGCAGCTTTTCTAATCTTCATGATACTCCTAGGGTACTCGAGAAACAGATTTTTGAACTTGGTCTAAGTTTACGCTCGAGGTGCGGGTTCTGTAAACAGTCAAACGATATTCAGCCTCAAAGCTCGAGACACTAAAAATTCACTGGGACGTAGAACAGTGCATCCCAGTGATTGAATTGAGAATCTCGAGTTAACGCGCCAACAGTGTTCGTAAGTTCTCTCGAGCGTTATTGGGCAACAGAGACAACAGTGCAATCAAAGCCAGAATCATCAAGATCAACGCCGCATCCATGCTTAGAAATGCAAGTGGCGCGGCAGAACTCAAAACAATTGGCAGCACATAATTCTTGCCGAGCGTGGCAAGCGCCAACACCATCGAAACCAACGCACCAAGCCAAGTTGCCAGTTGAATCGGCATGTACCAGATCAACACGCCAGACAGCGCCACACCGACCGTCAACGCCAGCACCGCAATCACCAGACGGGCTGGCTCGAGGGGAATGCCGCGCCGCCAAGCCAGCGCCAGTGACCAAGCAATCATTGCCAAAAGCGCCAATGGCGCAAAACTGTACAGGTCATCGAGCGTACCAATCAACGAAAAACTGCGGGTG
This sequence comes from Deinococcales bacterium, assembly GCA_031391225.1. GTDB lineage: Bacteria > Deinococcota > Deinococci > Deinococcales > JAAFIG01 > JANXTZ01. Next base: position 1,225 of record JANMUC010000281.1, on the reverse strand, counting down.
GGCAGCGCCACTTCGACATCTTGTGAGGTGATGACATTTTGCAACTGCCATTCGTAGGTATTGGTTTTTTCGCTGGTTGGAAACAGGCTTCTGACCGCAAATTCGGCGGCTCGAGGGGTGATGACTTGCAATTTGAAATCACGGATCGGTTCGCGGCGTTGCCCGAAGTCATACCCCCAAGAAGAATCACCTTGATTGTTGTACTGCACTTGCACCTCGGCTTTGGCTTTGGCGGGCAGCGTCCCCTCCCAGACGTAACCGTTGGTCAAATCTGCGACTTGCACAGCTTGACCATTCAGGGTCATTTGAAAACCGCTGAGTGTCCCGCTTTGATTTGGCAGAGGGAAGATAAAACGCATTGCTGTGGGCTTATCTTGCGGGTTAGTGAAAACATAACGCCCGTTAAATTTGGCTTTGTAAGCACCCTCACTCGAGTTTTGCACCCCCTCGAGCACCACCTTGAGGTCTACAGTCTCGAGCGCAACTGGTTTGCGTTCGCGGATGGTGGCGGTGCGTTGGTATAAAATTGCGCCACCTTTTTGTTGCGTGAACGTGTCATCTACCTTGGTGACGACGCGGTTGGTTGGGTTGTCGTTGATGTAGCGTTGCAAAACTTCTTCGGGGTTCTCGCCAAGCTTGGTGGCAATTTCTGGTGGAATGGTGAAACGGCGTTGCAGGGTGGTTTCCTCTTCAAACGAGGCACTTGGGCTGTACTGAATTGTGCCGTCACCAAGACTTTTGGCATTCTTGCCGTAAACCGCGTTGCTCTGGCTCGAGACGTTTTGACTGACCCCAATTTGCACCACACCGAGCGCAAAACTGGCGAACGCCACCGCCATCAAAGCGGGCAACCAACGCACCAGCAGCAAAATGTTTTGCATCACCCAGGCTCGAGCGTTTTTGAAGGCTTGACGATCCAGGGCAAAAACGATTAAACCGGTGATGACCAACAACAACAGCAACGCACTGGCAGCCAAACCGAATGGGATCAACCGTGAAAACCAACCTTCAACCCAATTCCAAAACAACGAACTCCCTTGAGAAACCATTCCAGCCTCCTTGGTCATGCGGGCTTTGACCAGAACATTCTTGGTCAGCCGCTTCACCTCGAGATTAGAAAACATTTCTGAGTCTTGATGAGGGTCAACAGAGACTCGAGACGCAAGGTTTTTTGGATTGGTTACTGGGATTTTTGATGGCTGTTGTCACAAAACGGTTTATTGTT
>JANMUC010000235.1:0-4739 GCA_031391225.1 Deinococcales bacterium | reverse complement strand
CGATGGCAAACTCGACCTTGTCGTCTCTAACAACAATGCGAACACAATCAGCGTGCTGCTCGGTACAGGATCAGGCTCATTTAACCCAAAAATCGATTACCCAACTGGTGCAAATCCTTATAATTTGACCTCTGGAGATTTCAATGGCGATGGCAAACTCGACCTTGCCGTGCCGAACTATGGTGCAAACACAGTAAGTGTGCTACTTGGCACGGGAACGGGTGTTTTCAACCCAAAAACCGATTATCCAACGGGTTTAAATCCTCAAAGTGTGATCTCTGGAGACTTCAACGGCGATGGTAAACTCGATCTTACCGTACTGAACTTTGGATCAGACACGGTGAGCATGTTACTTGGCACGGGAACAGGTGGTTTCAGCCCAAAGACCGATTACCCAACAGGTTCAGGTCCATACAACTTGACCTCTGGAGATTTCAATAGGGACGGCAAACTTGATCTTGCCGTGTCAAATTATAATCCAGACACGGTAAGCGTACTACTCGGCGCGGGAACGGGTGGTTTCAGCCCAAAGACCGATTACCCAACAGGTTTAGGTTCTCAAAGTGTGATCCCTGGGGATTTTAACGGCGATGGCAAACTCGACCTTGCCGTGCCGAACATTTTTGCGAACACGGTAAGTGTGCTACTCGGTACGGGAACGGGCAGTTTCATTTCAAGAATTGATTATCCAACTGGTTTAAGTCCTAACAGTGTGACCTCTGGAGATTTTAACGGTGATGGCAAACTTGATTTTGCCACTACAAATCGTACTGGTTCCACCATCTCTTTGTTATTGAAACTTTAAGTCACCCAAATGTTCTCAAAGCCATTGGGGATTCAGAAAGTCACAACTTTACAGCACCTTGCACAATGTTTGACGCTTCGCGTCAAACATTGGCGACCAGCGGGAGTCGCAACAGACAGCGACCATGCCCGCCAGCGATCCCGCCCGTCAGGTGCACGCCTGGGATCAAGACAGGTGCTGCTTTAAGGGTCAAGAAGCGCGTCAACGGATATGAAACCGCTGTATTCCCAAAACCCAGCCACCGCGAGCAATAAGAAAGGCAGGAGTTGATGCAAATAGTCAACAGCGAAATTCAAACCAATTCAGCACCCCAAACCGAAGTGGTCACATCACCCGAGCGAGCAGAGTACACAAAACCGAAGCTCGAGATTCATAGCAATTTTAAGGCTTTGGTCGGTGGCGGTGTTGGAAGTATTTAACACAAGGTTGGAATCCAAAAACGGCGAGCAATGCTCGCCGTTTTTGGGTTTGGGGAAAAAATCGAACAGCTTTTATCGCTGGTACTTCCAGGACAACATTTTCCCACCATCGTAAGGCATGACCCCATAAAAAACTCGAGGGTCGCCATCAAGGACAAGCGGCAAGAAATTCTTGTCACCTTCCCAAAGCGGCAACGCACCAGCCAATAAACTCGAGATGGGTTGCCACTCGAGATCACCCTCAGGATTGGAAGTTTTAAGCATGCCTTGAAAACCTCTAGCCAGGAAAATAAAACCAAACCAGTCCTCGCCATGTTTCCCAAACCCAGCCCAGGAAATCGTGCCACGCAACTCCACACGCTCGAGGGTCACACCAGCCTCCTCGAGAAATTCACGGTTAAGACATTCAAGCACCGATTCAGTTGGCTCGAGTTTGCCACCCAGACCGTTGTACTTCCCAAGGTGTGCGTCGTTAGCTCGAGCGTTGCGATGAATCAGCAACACGCTTTGTGCGTCTTCGGAGAGCAAATACCCCAACGTGGCAAGAATCGGAGTGTACGGCATTTAAGACCCAATAACTTTCTCGAGAAACAATTGATGCAGCCTGGAATCATTGGTTAATTCAGGATGAAAACTGCTCGCCATGATCCGATCTTTTCGCGCCACCACAATTCGACCCTCAAAACTCGAGAGAATTTCAACGCCCTCCCCTACCGATTCGATCACTGGGGCGCGAATAAAAACCGTGTGAAACGGCGCGTCCAAACCCGCAACCTCGAGCTGAACTTCAAACGAATCCACCTGCCGTCCAAAGGCGTTCCGCCGAATTCGCATCTCGAGCAAGCCAAGACGCGGTTGGTTTGAATCCACAATGTCGGTTGCCAGAAGAATTGCGCCCGCACACGTTCCCCAAATCGCGCCACCTCGAGTTGCAAAATCTTTTAACGCCGTGTCCAGTTCGTAAGCAACCATCAACTTACCAATCGTGGTGCTCTCCCCTCCTGGGAAAATCACGCCTGACAAGCCTTCCAGATGCTTTGGAAGCCGCACCTCCTGCACCGTGCACCCCAGACGCTCGAGCATCAATTTGTGCTCACGGAAATCACCTTGCAATGCCAGAACGCCTACATTCATTGTTACCTCGAGAAATAGCAAAATGGAAACGAATGCACCATGCCTCACCTGAAGCCCTCACCCGACTCGCTTAGGCTCGTCACCCTCTCCCGCAGGCGGGAGAGGGTTCAAAACACATTATTTGCGTCTCTTAGGTTGGGAATAAAACTCCCTTCTCCTGATGTTCGGAGAAGCGCCCCAAGCCCGTCAGGTGCTGCCGTAAGGGGCAAGACGGGTTGGGGATGAGGGTAGTGCGGTCATTGGTTAATTTGTGTTTTGAGAAATGAAAAGTTTTCAGATTCAATTACCAACCGCGAACAGCCATTTTTTGATCTGGGGTTAACGCCACAACCTGAATGCCAACCATCGCCTCGCCGAGGTTTCTCGAGACTTCCGCCAGGATTTCTGGGTCTTTGTAATGCGTGACGGCTTTGACAATGGCTTGGGCGCGTTTGACCGGATCGCCAGATTTGAAGATACCCGAACCGACGAACACACCGTCCATACCGAGGTGCATCATCAGGGCAGCATCGGCTGGGGTGGCGACACCACCGGCAGCAAAGTTTGGCACTGGCAGTTTACCGTTTGCCCAGACGTAACGCACCAGTTCAAATGGCGCTTGTAAATCTCGAGCCATCGTCATCAGTTCGTCTTCGGGTAAACCCTGGACTTTACGAATTTCGCCCATAATCTGTCTGGCGTGGGTGACGGCTTCGACGACATCGCCCGTGCCTGGTTCGCCTTTGGTACGAATCATGGCAGCACCCTCACCGATGCGGCGCAGGGCTTCACCGAGGTTTCTCGAGCCGCAAACGAACGGCACTTTGAAATCGTGTTTGTTGACGTGATACTGCATGTCGGCTGGGGTTAACACTTCGGACTCGTCAATGAAATCCACGCCCAAGGATTGCAAAATTTGCGCCTCGACAAAATGCCCGATGCGGCACTTTGCCATGACCGGAATGCTGACCGCGTTGACAATGCCAACGACCATGTCAGGGTCGCTCATGCGGGCAACGCCACCATCACGGCGAATATCGGCTGGAACGCGCTCGAGTGCCATGACTGCTGTAGCACCCGCGTCTTCGGCGATGATGGCTTGTTCTGGCGTGACGACGTCCATAATCACGCCACCTTTGAACATTTCTGCAAAACCAGTTTTGACACGCAATGTGCCGGTTTCCGTATTAACTTTTGTCTCTAACATACTCGTACCTCCGAAACGTGATATTAGCACTTTGAAAAAGGGATTTTTGTTGCGGGGGCGCGATTCTCGAGACTCGAGTAACGGTGCGTGATAAATTGCCACATGACAAAGCCCGAAATCATGACTTTCGCCGCACTGAATGAACACGTTCGCACACTCGAGCAACCCGTCATTATTGGGATTGATGGTCGTTCAGGATCAGGAAAAACCACGTTCGCCAATCAACTCTCGAACGCCTTTAACGCCACTGTGATTCATACCGATGATCTGGCTTGGTATCACAGTTTTTTTGATTGGTGGGATTTGTTGATCGAAAACATTCTCGAGCCTTTCAAAGCAGGAAAAGACGTGGATTACACGCCTGAAATCTGGAAAACCCGAGGTCGCGCTGGTTCAATTGTTGTACCCTCTGCACCAATTTTGATTCTCGAGGTCGTCAGTTCGACCAGGCTCGAGCAGTGTCAATGGGTTGACTTGCCAATCTGGGTTGAAACCAGCCTGGAAATTGCTGAACAACGCGGTTTATTGCGCGAGGGCGAAGCTGGACGCGATTTCTGGTTTGAATGGCAAGCTATCGAACGCCCATTGCTCGAGAAAGACCAACCTTGGACTCGAGCAAAATTGATTGTTGATGGTGCGCCAAGCCTCGAACACAATCCGAACACAGAATTTGTGACGATCACACACCACTTGACTCAAAACTCGGTCTAAAACCGTATTACTCGAGCGTCAGTCTTGAATGCTAAACTTTTACCAATGAACCTCGAGAATTTTAGTTGCTTGTGGCTCGAGGCTGCCTCGAGCAAGTCTTTAGAACTTGATAAGGAAAGCGCCCACGATTTGGCACTGTTGGAGCTGGTCGCGGCACTCTGTATCGAACCACGTTACAAACCACATGTCGAACGTATCGTTAGCCATTTCAGCGGCAATGTCGCAACGATTGAATACCGCCAGGAGGTCTTTGACGACTTCATGCGCTCGAGCTTGCTGTGCGAAGGTGTCAAAGACGTTTTGCCTTTGCTGCACGAACTGAAAGAACTGAATTCCAGGGAAGGTGACTTAAGCCAGTTGCAGCTTTTGATGAGCCGACTTTCAGAACTCGAGTTGTACGTTGAAACCTTAAAACGACTCTCGAGCGTGTTGGAAAAAGCTGAGGTGAAATCCCAGGCATTGCGCAACCTTCACAGCATCCTGC
>JANMUC010000234.1:0-1187 GCA_031391225.1 Deinococcales bacterium | reverse complement strand
GACTGCCCAGGTCACGCCGATTACGTGAAAAACATGATCACCGGCGCAGCCCAAATGGACGGCGCGATCCTCGTCTGCTCCGCCGCCGACGGTCCAATGCCGCAAACCCGTGAACACATCCTGCTTGCCAAACAAGTCGGTGTGCCTTACATCGTGGTCTTCCTGAATAAAGTGGACATGGTTGATGACGAAGAACTGCTCGAGCTTGTCGAAATGGAAGTCCGTGAACTTCTGAGCAAGTACGATTTCCCAGGCGATGACACCCCGATCACTCGAGGCAGCGCTAAGGAAGCCTTGGATTTCTTGGTTGCCAACCCGAAGACCAACCGTGGAACCAACAAATGGGTGGATCGTATCTGGGACCTCCTCGATACTGTGGATAGCTTCATCCCAACCCCTGAACGTGCGATTGATCAACCATTCCTGATGCCAGTCGAAGATGTCTTCACGATTACAGGTCGCGGAACTGTGGCGACGGGTCGTGTGGAACGCGGTAAGGTCAAAGTCAACGAAGAAGTCGAAATCGTTGGATTGCGTGACACCCGTAAAACAGTAGTCACGGGCGTGGAAATGCACCGTAAGCTGCTGGACGAGGGTTTGGCTGGCGATAACGTCGGTGTGCTCTTGCGTGGTGTGGCTCGAGATGATATCGAACGTGGTCAAGTGCTTTCCAAAACGGGTAGCATCAAACCGCACACGAAGTTCAAAGCTCAAGTCTTCATCCTGACCAAAGAAGAGGGTGGGCGTCACAGTGCGTTCTTCGCGGGTTACCGTCCACAATTTTACTTTCGCACGACGGATGTCACAGGTATTGTGTCGCTTCCTGAAGGTGTGGAGATGGTCATGCCGGGCGACCAAGTGGCGTTTGAAGTGGATTTGATCAAACCAATTGCGATGGAGAAGGAATTGCGTTTTGCGATTCGTGAGGGTGGTCGTACCGTGGGTGCAGGCGTCGTAACCGAGGTGATGGAGTAATGGCAGGACCGAAGATTCGTATTAAATTGCGCGGTTTCGATCACCGCAGCTTGGATCAATCGGCTGCCAAGATTGTGGACACGGCTCGTCGCTCTGGCGCTGATGTTGCAGGTCCAATTCCATTGCCGACTCGCATTCGTCGTTTCTGCGTGTTGCGTGGACCGTTTAAGCACAAAGACAGCCGCGAGCACTTCGAGATTCGGACGCACAAC
>JANMUC010000216.1:0-2189 GCA_031391225.1 Deinococcales bacterium | reverse complement strand
GGGGAGTGCGCTGAAGTGTTCGATAATGTTTGGAAGCATTCATACACATTAAACTCTCACTAGTGCGTTTGCCCTACTTACATGGGGCATCTTCTTGTTGAAAACCACAATCCCTACAACTTGGTTATTCCGGCTTGCCCGAAACCTGAATTGCTTCAGGCGAGACTCGAGCGATTCAACTGTGTTGCCACAATTGTCTTGGGAGCATACCCGAGTGCTACCAGGCTAGAAGATGTTACATTACTTGTCAATCGTAATATCCAAATTTGCATCTGTCGCGTAATATCTTGCGATTTTGGGGGTGCTCACTTGCCGTCACGCAGACGACGTACCGACTTGACTGGATCAAAACCACCTGGTTTCAGAACACGGATTTCGCGGCATTGAATCCCCGTAAAAGCTTGATAAACCTCGCCCAGAATTTCTTGGGCTGATTGATTTGGCAGATCAGTGCCTTCTGGAATTTCCACCTCGAGAATTGCCCCATTACATTCTTCAGGGGTTAACCGAGCCATCAATTCTTTTAAACGTTTGCTCATGACGACATTCTTTGTAGCATGAAACTGGAAAATTTCTGCACATTTAAATGTGCAATATGGTAAAATCCTATCATGGAAACACAAAATCTTACACTCAGGGTCCCAAAAGCCCTGCTACAAAAAGCAAAACGAACAGCCGCCACTCGAGGGACAACCATCACCCGATTGGTCATTGAAGGGTTGACTCGAGCGACCAATACCAACCTCGAGTACGAGGCAGCTTTAAAGCGGCAACGCGCCATGATGGACGACGCTAGCCCACGACGCGGCAAAGGCGAGGTCATGCCCAACCGTGAAGCAGCCCATGAGCGCTAGTCTCGAGTTTATTGACACCAACATTTTATTGTACGCCTTTGACAGTACCGAACCTGAAAAGCATTCGAGTGCTCGGAAATTGCTTGAGCGTTTGTGGGAACAACAAAACGGTTGCTTGAGTGTTCAGGTATTGCAAGAATTTTTTGTCAATGCCACCCGAAAACTGAAAAAACCGCTCACAAGAACTGAAGCTCGAGCAATTCTGGAAGATTACAGCTTGTGGATTGTTCACGCCCCAAGTGCTGCGGAAGTCATTATGGCAACAACATTGATGGATACAACCAGTATTTCGTTTTGGGATGCGATGATGGTCACGAGTGCGTTCGAGTTGGATTGTCGTGTTGTCTGGAGTGAAGATTTGAATGCTGGGCAAAAAATCAATGGTTTGGAAATTCGCAATCCGTTTGCATAGGGTTTTCACTTGAGCATTGTGTGACGTTGGACTTGGCAATGTTCGCAAGTCTCGAGCACATCACAAAAACACGACACTCGAGACTCCAAAAAATGCTCCCAGCTTTTTCGCCACTCCTTTGCTGATTCCCCGTTTGCCAGCAAGAATCTGTGACAGGGTGCTTTGCGCCACCCGCTTTCTCGAGTTGCTGGTAAAATCTATGCCATTTTGCTATACTTAGCTTGTGGGGGTCATTGCCAAACCAGCCTTAATTCAATTTTGGAAAAAATATCCCGATGCTGAAAAACCCTTGCTGATCTGGTACAAACTCGTTCGCCAAAATCAATTCTTGGGTTTTGCAGACCTTAAAAAAACTTTTTCCGCCATAGACGCAGCCGATAATTTCATCATTTTTGACATTGGAGGCAACAAATATCGAATCATCGCTCGAGTTGTTTACAAACTCAATGCTGTGTACATCCGAAACGTTTTCACCCACCAGGAATACGATACTTGGAAAGCCGATGATGACCCTTGGAGCAAAAAAGGGCAGAAAAAACTGAAAGCAACAACGCCCAATAAATCCAAGAAAGGAGCAAAGAATTAATGCTTAATGTCACCAAAATTACCGATGTGTGGGCGAAAAACAGCGCCGTCCTGAACCACATCAGCCGTCCCAAAAGTGAAGCGGATTATCTCGAGTTAATTAATTTGATTGAACACATTACCGATACGGTAGATGACCTCGAGAACAACCCGTACATCGCTTTGCTCGATATTGCCATGACCTATGCCAATGATTGGGAAGAAGTTCATGTGACGCTCGAGGATTCAATCACACCTCGAGATACACTGGCGTTTTTGATGCAGCAACATGACCTGACGCAAAAAGACCTCGAGCGGCTGGGTATTGCGTCGCAGCCTGTGTTGTCCAAAATTTTAAA
>JANMUC010000206.1:0-6972 GCA_031391225.1 Deinococcales bacterium | reverse complement strand
CAAGAAAGCCTTGAACCCAATACCGTCGCAATAAGGTAAATACAATCGCCACAGGCACAACCGCTAACGCGCCACCTGTAATTAAATCGGCTAAGGTAATAAACTGATCGCCACCCGTTGAACCACCAACCACCAAACTGGATTGACTGGCAGCCCAAGTTGCCAAACCAATTGGCACAGGTTGTAAATCCTGATTAGAAACCATTAGCCACGGTAAGAAAAAATTGTTCCACGAACTGACAAAGGTTAAAATGCCAACGGTTGCCAGTAACCCAGCCATGCTTGGCAATGCAATCCGTAAAAATACGGTCAGATGACCAGCCCCATCCATACGGGCAGCCTCGAGTAATTCGTGCGGAAATTGCTTTTTGAAATACAAGTAAATTAAGTACACACCAAACGGATTGAGCGAAGCAGGCAAAATAAAAGCCAGAGGTGTGTTCAAAATAGTAAGCTGCGGAATGGCTGTGCTGACCGCACTAAAGGCATAAAATAACGGTAAAGCTGTTGCCGTTGAAGGTACTAGCATTGCCACAACCGTAATACCAACGATCCAATTCGCACCTGTGAACGGATAAATTGCCAAAGCGTATCCTGCCATTGCCGCAATAACTGTGGCAAGGAAGGTAATCGAAACGGTGTACATCAGACTGTTCAATAACCACTTGGCATACTGCCCACTGCCAATTGCAAAAATGTGTTGAACGTTCTCGAGCAAACGAAATTCTCCCGCTAAACCCAAAGGATTCTGGGTTAAGGCATCAGGCGATTTTGTGGCAGCGATGACCATCCATAAAATCGGAATAATAAAATAAAGCGAGTAACCAAGTAAAACAAAAGTGATTGGAAAATCGGCGAGTAAACGCTGTGTTTTGTTCTTACCGATGCTCGAGGCTTGATGGGCATTTATTGGTTGCATTTAATCACGCTGCCTTTCTAATGATCTTGAAAAGAGCAACGCACCCACCGAAGCCAAAATCACCACTAAAATCATGATGTTAGAAGCCGCCGCCGATAAATTAAAATTCCCAGAAGAAAATGCTTGAGTCGAAGCCCAATAATTAGGCGTGTAATACTTACTTAATTGTAAACTGGCGGTCAGCATGATTGGTTCAGCCACCAATTGCGAAATATAAGCAAAGGTACTGACCCCCATCACCACAAGGGTATCTGACAAAAGTGGAATTTTAATGTATCGAATAACGTCCCATTCGTTCGCGCCATCTATTCGGGCTGCATCCACCACTTCTCGAGAAGCATTTTGTAACACAGAACTGAGTACCAAAATCCAACCACCTGCATTTTGCCAACAGATAATATTGACTATCGAAAAAGTTAGGTTTTCTATTGTTATAAATGGTAAATCAAGGATTTCGTTGCGCGATAAGAAAAATTGGTAATCCTTGATAAATGGGAATAATCCAAAAACACCCTGATACGGACTGACTTCTGGGGTGTAAACAAATGCCCACATAAAAGTAGAAACGGCTGGTGGCATGGCGAAGGGCAAGAAAAACAAGAATTTAGAAACATTTTTTAAGCGCCCAAACGGAGAATCTATCAGCAGCGCCAAAGAAATGGCTAAGACCAAAAACATCGGAACACCAACCACGATATAACCAACAATAATCTTCACGGCTTTTTGGAAATTCTTATCACTCAGAACTTCGGCGTAATTTTTCAAACCGACAAATGGATTGCCCTGTGCATCGCTAAATAAGCTGGTATAGAACGTGTACAGAACAGGAAAAATCATAAATCCAAACAAAAACACAAGATACGGTAGCGCAAATAGAATTCCTGCCCAATTTGATTTCTTTCTTTTTTTCGGTTGCCCCGTTATCATAAAATTTCCTTTACAGCGCCTTGCATATCCGTTGACGCAATTCTTGCTTTCATTTCTATGCAAGGCGCTGTCTGTTGCTACTCCCCCTGTTCGCCAATGTTCGATGCTTCTTGATTCCAAAACGCACCTTCTTGCCCTTGAAGCAGCACCTAACGGGCTTGGGCGCTTCGGGCGGAATCGCTTCTTGCTCACAAGACAGCACCTGTCGGGCTGTTCGCGCTTCGCGTCAAACATTGTGCAAAGTGCTGTAATAACGAGTGCATTCAAATTTTGAATGCACTCGTTATTGTCTCGAGCAAGGGTTTATTTCTTAATCGCAAAGCCTTGCTTTACAAAATCCTCTTCGACGGCTTGTTGGAACGCATCCATGCCATCAGCCACCGATACTTTACCCGAGAACATATCAGGGAAATTGGTATCTGCGTAATTTTGAATAAAGATGTCATTCGGACCAAATTCCCAAGAAGCGCCTAATTGAACGCCTTTGACGTACTCGGGCGATAACGGACGGGCGTAGTAAGGATCATCCTTAAAAGCTGCTACGGTTGGTGTACCTTTCCAGAGTGGTTTGTACGGTGGTACAACCGCTTCACGACCCGCGTAATACTCGCGGCTGGTGGTCACAAAAGTAATAAATTCGGCGGCGGCTTTGACCAATTCTGGTTTGGTGGTAGTGACTTGGTACACTCCACCATCCCAAATTCCGGCTCTCGAGGGTTCAGAATTACGAAGCCGCATTGTTCCAAAAAAAGCCCATTGCCCCGGTTGTTTTGCGCCTTCGTTAAGTTGCAGCACATAAGGACCATACCAAGTTGGCAGTAGTACCAAGACCATTTTGCCTTCGGATACGAGCTTAGTTGCTCCTGGAGTAAAAGGATTTTGTGGATAGCCAGAACCATCGCGCACAATCGAAACTAATTTTTCCATGACTTCTTTGGAACGGGCGGTATTGATTTTAATGTCGTAGGTTTTATCGTTAACCCGGCGTAACCAGCGTTCTCCTGTTGCCGCAAAGATATTCGGACCATATTGCGAATACAAGAACGAGGTATTGATGAAGTAACCCGGATGTTTGGCTTTGAGTTCTTTGCTGAATGCCACAAGGTCTTCGATGCTGGTTGGTAATTTCATTTTCAGTTCAGTTAGTAATTTTTGGTTGTACCAAATACCTGTCGAACCTGTGTCGTTCGGCATTCCGTACAATTTCCCGCCTATTGTCAGTGGTTGCAAGGTACGTGGTGCAAAATCTTTTAGAATTGCTTTTGGAACATACGGTGTGATGTCTGCAGCATACCCTTTACGCACAAACTCTGGGGTTTCGGCTGCCGTACCAAAAATAACATCAGGTATACCCGAACCTGCTTTACGTGCCAAACGCAGTTTTTCGTTGATAGAACCAGGTACTTGATTGACAATCTCGATTTTGACATTGGGATTGGCTTTCATGTACAACTCAGCGCCAGCCGGACGACCCGCGCCATGTGTCCAGTACACCAAGGTAATCTGGGCATTTTGGGCTTGTACTTGCCCAGCAACCCAAACGGCTGTACCCAACGTTAGCAATGTTGCACTTGCCATCCAGAACTTATGTACTTTTGATGAACCTCGAGCTTTTTGATTATTCATATTTCTCCTGACGTAAAACACCAACCAATTCTTAGAAATCACGCCGATGCCAAGTTTTTTTACATATCAAATCACATCCTAAAAATCCAATTCAACTTGATAACGTTTTTTCATGGCTTCCTCCGAGAATCAAACAGCTTTCTTTATAACCAAAACGGAAAATCTATCGGTTTCTTTTCTCGAGCAAAGATGATCTAAAGCCAACTCGCTAGCGGTGACTCGAGGTTGTCCTTAGCGACTCAAACGGCGAAACTAAATTCTGATGCCAGAGTTTAAGCTGCCACAGCCCGTATTAAAATGGCTTGATTTGTCAAAAATATGTAGAATAATCCTGTGATCAATTCCTTACCTGCCGAATCGGCACACCCGCCCTTTTTTCCATTCAGTCAAATAGCACCATGTCATCACATTAAACGTCGTGGTTATTCGACATGGCGACAGCACGGCACAAACGATTGGCTGTTAAAACACACCATAGCTGGAAAGGGCAGAATCGGTTTTGAAGGCGGAGAAATTATTGTACAGGCAGGCGACGCGGTGCTGTTTCGCCCAGGTACACTCCATGACTACGGGGTTGAACCCAGCCTCGAGTTATGGGACATCATCTGGACGCATTTTCGACCACGACCAGGCTGGCTCGAGTTGCTGAATTGGACAGAAATCGCGCCTGGTTTAATGCTAATGCAAATAACCAATCGGCAGGTGGCACGAAAAATCGAAATTCAACTTAAAGAAATGAACCGACTAGCCCGCAGTATCACCCCTAAACGCGAAGTTTTTGCCCTAAATGCCCTCGAGAAAGCATTTTTAATGTACGACGAGTACAATTTTGAAGCAACCAGCAACAATATAGACCCGCGCATCACCGCCGTTCTCGAATATTTACGCAGCCATATGCAAAAGAAATTTTCATTACCAGAACTGGCAAAAATCAGTCAATTATCAGCTTCGCGCTTGTACCATTTGTTCACCAGTGAAATCGGTCAGCCGCCTTATGAATACCTCGAGTTTATGCGCTTAGATCAAGCCAAGTACCTGCTTGAAACAACCCGTTCAAAAATCCATGAAATTGCTGAACTGGTTGGTTTTGAAGATGCCCTGAATTTCAGTCGGCGGTTCAAGCACCGCGTAGGATTAAGCCCACGTGGTTACAGAAAGAATTTAAGCGATATTTCCGAATTAACAGTTATAGACCGAGATTAAAGCCTAAGTTTTTCGATATTTGCCCGTAAGCGTTGCAAAGCTGCAATGGATTCTTCTGGGATTAACCCATGTCGGTCTGGCGGCACATCCAACAATAAATTCGCGCCTCGAGAACGGGTTAGTAAGTACATCCCCAGCAGTTCATCATCGCTGCGCGGTAGGTCGTTTTCGACCCAGAACCAATCTTGCCCGATGGTTTCACATACCTCGGCAGGAATGTACTGCTCTTGCCCTTCGATGATATGAAGATGATTTAGCACTCGAGGTGGCACATTCCTTTCGATGGTCAGAACATCGGTAGGATACGCCGATAAATGGCATTTTGTGCCGTCCTGACCAAGCCCTTGATTCATAATAATAATCGTTTCGGGTTGCCAAGTCCGAATTTTTTGATATAAAACTTGGCGGTAATCCCTTGGTAAAGCTTGCGGAATATCAATCCAAACCTCAGCTATTTGACCGTACTGGGTTAGTAATTCCTCGAGTTGAGCGGTTTGAAAATCTTGATACGCCCGAGTCGTAAAATATGCCCCATCCCAGCCAAGGTCAGTCGGGGTTTTTGAACCAAAAGTATGATGATTGTCCATTGAACAGTAATACAAACCAGGTAAAATATCGTATTTGGCGCAAGCCTTGACGAATTCGGCAATCACATCGGTGGAATAGTTACTTGTACCAACATGGTAATCGGTTTGCTCAGAATGCCACAAGCAATGCCCAGCAACGTGCTTGGTACAAACGACAGCATATTTCATCCCCGCGTCCCGAGCCACCCGCACCCACTGGTCAACATCGAGTTGGTCTGGCGCATAGGTACTTGAGGGATAATTGCCGCTTGGGTGTTCTTCGGCAACAAAGGTACTCATACCAAAATGAATAAACATTCCAAAACCTAGCGTTTGCCAAGACCTTAATTGCTCCAGCGCGAGGCGTGAGTTTGTGATGTCGTGAATTGCGTTAGTCATAAAAAATCCTTTTGTCTTTTGAGTTACTGGTACTCGAGTGATGATTCAATCTGGTCTGCAAATACGTTGCGGATTGCTTGGAGATACCCTGTTCCTTCAACGGTGTCTGGTAATAAATAACTGCCTTCTGTCCATTCATTCCAAGCATTGATGGTAATCACAGGTGTTTGATGTTTTAGAGCATGATTTTTGGCGCGTTCCAGAGCTGTTTGAAAAGCGGCTGGCGTATTGCCCTCGAGAATGGCAGTCCAAGGATAACCCGTGACCTGAAAAGGCGTGTTTTGTTGGGTGCGCGGACTTGCATCCCAACCCATTGAAACACTCGAGTAGTACGGAATGCCGAAAGCCGTGGCATATTCTTCCCAGACCGCATAATTTGCATTGGCAGCTTCTGAATACGGACGGGTAAATGAATCTTTGATGTTCAAATCAAAATGATGCACCCACGCATAAGATGTGGTACTCGAGAAACCGAGTTGCTGGACAACTTCGCGTGGGTTGTCTATTTTTAACTCGGTGGGCAGTACGGTCACTCCCCAAACAATGCCGTTCAAGTGCAACCCAGGAAAACCTGCTGCAATCACTTTGGCACGGAATTCATCGAGTGCGGCTCGAGCCTCTTGGACTCCGCCCATACCTTTAATAAAAGTCCCGAGTTCATACAAAGAGTAATAGGGTTCGCCGTTGATACAATAATAGTTCTCTTGTCCAAAGTAATGCTCTATCACATAATCACATTGACGGGAAAATGATTCTCGGTTGGTGCTCCCCGACATCAACAGTGCCGGTTTGATGCCCGCATTGTTTGGAAACAAATGAACCCAATCGTGATTTGCCCACATCAACGCAAATTTTAAGCGATTGCGATTTGGTGCTTGCAAAAAACCTTGCTCGAGTCCCGCTTCTAAAAACGGTTTGCCGTTATACCAATACCAATCGTAAACAAAACCTGTTAAACCATGATCGGCAGCTAAATCTATTTCCTTGGCTGCCCATTGTGGGTCAGATTCGTCAAATTCCCCCCAGGCGGGAATGATGGGTTGGCGGTGTCCTTCAAAACGCGGCTTAGCAGCGCGTAACAACGCCCATTCAGTCCAACCCATGCCGTGCAGAGCATCGTTGTGCGGGTCTTGATGATATTGCGGAAAGTAATATGCCAGTACCTCGAGATTGTTTTTTTTCATGTGCCCCTCTTTTTTGGTTGATTATTTTTTTGCGCCGACAATCATCGCAACGACCTCATCGGGAGTGGTTTCTTGAATTCGTTTTGAACCGATCATTTCGCCTCTGAACATCACCGACACTTGATCTGCAACTTCAAAAACATGGCTG
>JANMUC010000147.1:0-7938 GCA_031391225.1 Deinococcales bacterium | reverse complement strand
ATGGTCGTACAACCATTCGGTTTCTCGAGCCGTGCCCTCGAGCGTGAAGCCGAGTCGTTCTGGAATCGCGCAGCTTTTAACGTTTTGGGTGGCGCAAGCCAGTTCGATGCGGTGCAATTTTAAATCTTCAAAACAATGCTCGAGAATTGCGGCGCAAGCTTTGGTCATGATGCCGTGACCCGTGAATTCTTGTCCGAGCCAGTAGCCAATTTCGGTTTTCCTCGAGTTGTGATTGATGTAATGTAAGCCAATAGTGCCTGCCAGCACGCCTTCAAACCAGATGCCAGCATCAAAGCCGTTGCCTGATGAGAATCGCTCGAGTGAACGGCGCACGAAGCCTCGAGAGTCCTCTTCGCTGGTGTTCCAGTCCAGCCAGGGCATCCACTCGCGTAAATGTGCACGGTTGCGTTCAATCAATTGCGAGAGTTCAAAGGCGTGACGTTCCTCGAGCAGTGCCAATTGAATTCCAGTGCCCAAGTCTTTGTTGAACACTACAGCACCTCGGTTTGGACTTCGGGCAGAATCTCGAGGATGCGGTCTGAGGTGCACAGTTGCGTGCCAGCGATGGTGGCGGTTGCCGTACCGCAAGCCACACCAAATTTCAGCGCCTCGAGCGGTGTTGCGCCCTCACTGAGTTTGACCAGCAAGCCCGCCAGGAAACTGTCTCCCGCACCAACCGCACTGGCAACCTGGATTTTTGGTGGAATGGCAAGCAGCGCTTGGTCATTCGTGATGTACAACGCGCCCTCTGCGCCTAGACTTGCCGCAACCACGGTCACACCCGCCTGAATCATTTCGCGGCTGGCGGCAATCACATCGGTCATGTCGGGCAGTTCACGTCCGACAAAACGCATTAACTCGTGCTTGTTGGGTTTGACCAAATATGCGCCCGTCCGAATGCCGCGCTCGAGTTCTGCGCCGTCGGCATCAACCACGGTTTTGATGCCACGTTTTTTGGCTTCGATCAATATTCTGGCGTAAAAGTTATCGGGCACACCCGCCAACCTCGAGCCGCTGGCAAGCAAAAAATCGGGTTCGCGCAAACAAAAAAGACTTTCCCAGAGCGATTCGACCTCGCGCAGCGTGACGGAAGGTCCAGGGGCAGACACCCTAATTTGATGTCCCTCTTTGTCTTGCAAGATCGGATTGGTGCGCGTCACACCGTCCACAGGCGTAAACCAAGTGTTAACCCCCTCCGCCTCGAGAAGTTGTGTGACTTCCAAACCCGTTGTGCCAGCAATAAATCCGAGCGCCACGTTTTCGTGCTTGAGACGCGTTGCCACCCGCGCCACATTGATTCCTTTGCCGCCAGGTGAACGGTAAACCGTGTGGGCGCGAGTCGTGTCGTCTTGCAGAAAAGCATCGACAATATAGGTTAAATCGAGTGTGGGATTGAGGGTCAGCGTGTGAATCACGCTTTAAGTTTAGCGCTAAAGCACAGTTTGATGCGAACCTCGAGTGCTGGGATGATCCGGGTCAGAAACTCAGGCTGACCCGTCAAAATGGCGTATTGATTGCTCAGCCAATTCGGGTTAGTTTAAGTCAGGACGTGTTTAGCACGTTGCTTTTATAAAGAATACTTGGTTCTGATTTTGGTGTGACGCCGTGTGACGTTCGTGTGACGCTAGATAAGTACACTAATCCCAAGTCCAAAACGGCAAACCAAATTAAAACACTCAAAAGCAATCGGAGGGAAACAAAATGAAACGTACCAACTACATGAAACGCGCCGCTCAACGCTTCCTCACAGGCACAAAGTTTCGCACCCCTGTCGAAGCCGTCGAAGCTGGTTTGAAAAGCCTTGGTGAATGGGCAGACATTTTGCAAGAAGAACGCGAACTCGAGGTCAGCAACGGTGAAAGCCGACGCCAGAACCGCGCCCGTCCAATGCCACGCACCACCGTCAACACTGCAAACTAAACCTGCTTTCACCTTAACCTCGAGCCACTCCTGACTCGAGGTTTTTTGCTGCACCCTGGTAGACTCGAGAAGTGATTAAAGCTTTTTTCTTCGACATGGACGGCACGATTCTCGAGGGTGTAGCCGACGGACTGCCCGAATTCAAACAAACCTGGGGCATTGCACCAGATCAATTGGTCGTGCCCAACCTAACGCGCCTGCCCGATGCCGCCAGAGCCGCCTTTATGCAGCTCGAGGAACGGGTTGCCGCCGAAAGCATTCTGCGATTTGGGGTGATTGAATTATTGCTCGAGTTAAAACAAAAAAACATTTTCACAGCGCTTTTAACCAACAACTCGAGCCTGAGCGCCCAAACCGTGACCCAAAAACACCAGATTTCTTTTGACCTGATGATCTCTCGAGACACCGCCAGCGCCATGAAACCAGCTCCTGACATGCTGCACCAGGCTTTAAAGCATTTTGAACTCGAGACGTACAACGCCGTCATGGTTGGCGATACCCGTCACGATGTCGGTGCTGCCAGAAGCGCAGGTTTGCGCTGTTATTTGATCAGTGAGCCTTGGAATCATGATCTCGAGGACGACAACACCAGGCGTGTGGACGGTATTTCTGGGTTGCGTGAGGCGCTAATTTTTTAATAATCCCGATCAAACGCTCGCCACAAAGGGCGCAGCAAGCGACCATGCCCGTGAGCGATCCCGCCCGCTAGGTGCGTCTTGGGATCAAGAAGGTGCATTTTATGGTCAAGAAGCAGCGCCCCTACTGTCCGCCCTAATAATCCCGATCAAACGAAAGCGGGAAAACACCTGTGAATAACCGCGACCACGCCAAACGCGGTTGTCCCCACTCGAGCCGAATGCCTGGCAGGTGAGGGGCAAAATGCTGATCAAATAATGCTTGAGCCGGCGGCGTCATTCGGGCTGTGATTTCCGCTTCGGCTACCAGTTTTAACGCGCCCAACTCGAACGGGCTGGGATTCTCGAGTTTTTCACGAACTTCGGAACGCACTTTGGTTTGATACAGCCAATCGTCCACCAACCTGGCGAAAACAGCTTCCGCTTGAATCACAGTGTCTTGGGCGTGAAGCGCAATCACCCCCGAGGCAATGGCACTGCCAAGCGTGTTGCCTGCCGTGTTCCAAGCCGCAAAGCCCGCAAGTTTACTGACATCCGTTCGACTGAGCAGCATGTTCACAAAACGCGATTCTGCACCGTTGGCATAGGCGACATCGGCAACCGTGACAGGTTTAGAGAGTGCCAGATCATCAACAATACGATCAAGAAATTCGGGAAGGTTTCTCGAGGCAGTATCAACCACCTCATAATTGGGTTCACGGTGCGATTGCTTGATGGCTGGGGCATTGACTGCCAGAATCAAATCGGCTTGATCGGCACTCGAGACTGGCACGCAACCCGCCGCCCGCAAATGCGCTTTTACAAGTTCTCCAAGTGGACGGTCTTCGTACAACATGACCGCCTGTTCCGCCAGGACTGAGGGATACCGCACGAACACGGTTGGTTTCTCGCCAGGATGATTGACTAATGCTCGAGCCAATAAAACGGCTGCAACTTCATCCGCACCAGGGTAAACATCCGCTTTATCCCAAACGTTTAACGCATCAATTCGCGCCTCGAGTCGTCGTCTGTCACGCGCCGCCAAACCGTAAACCGTGGTGTCGTCAAGCGTCAAACACAAATGCTCGACCGTACCGTCGAAAAGCATTTCAATCGCGCGTTGATGGATTGCGTGGTTGCGCTCTCGAGTGCCAAGCCAATCTGACAGAATTTCAGGTGGAATCGCTGCCCTTGCCTCCTCGAGTTTTGCAGCATCCTGCCCGCGTTCAACCCGATCCGTCCATTCAGAAACCAGCCGCAACTGTGCGCCCCACTGTCCGTAATACGGTTTTTCCTCGAGCGGATCATCGTCATGACCCACGCGCACGATCACGCCATACGCTAAAATTCTCAGCTTCGGATTGATGGTCTTTAGTTCTTTTAAAACCTCGAGCCGTGAAAGTCCAACCTCGAGCGAATCCGACACGCGCCGCGCCGGAATCATGCCGCCCAAACACAGTGTCTCGAGCGTGATGATCGCCACATCCGCCGTGCTTGCATTCTCGAGCAACCAATTCGCAATCGCAGTCGTATCACCAGGAATGTTCAAATTATTCAGCATCTCGAGCGGCGGGGAAATCATCTCCACACCCGCCACCCGCGCCAACTGGTGCGGCAATTCGAGGGTCGGCGGGCGGGTGTCGCAAGGCAGGAATAAGACTTTCACGACATTAGAATACCCGAAAGACCAACTGCAACATCGCCCTGTGCGAAAGAATCATGTCAAAATAACAGCATGAACCTGGACTTGGCATTAACACCCGACGAACTTCAAAAGCTCGAGACTCACTTAAAACAATTTAAGACCGCCAAATCGTTCGACCTGACAGGTTTGGACGGGTTTTTGCACGGCATTGTCAGCTTATCCAAACCTGTTAACCCCAGCGAATGGATTCAAATGGCACTGACCGAAAAAAGCGTTAGTGGCGACCCAAAGCAAGCCGAACAAATTTTTGAACTCATGTTTCGATATTACAACGATTTAGCCCAAATCGCAGCCAAAAATTCTAAACCCACACCTCGCTGCAACGGCAGCTTGGGACAATGCAAAACTTGGATGAACGGCTTTGCAAAATCATTCACTTACGACCAAAACGGACTCGAGCAACTGATTGAATCCAACGACAAACACGAAAACAATTTAGGCATGATGGTGTTCTCACACGCCCTGGACTTTGCAGACTTAAAAGCTGCAAACTTAAACACCCGAGACGTAGAAGAGCTTCAACATGCGTACTCGCACAGCATTGGTCAATTCAAACAAAACACGCCCGAACATAACATCGAAGTTCTAGCCGCAATAGCCTCATTGATCCGAAAAATCTTAAAACCAAAAAATACGAAACGCTCGAGCCTCAAATCAAAAAATACGCTCGAACTTGATGGTTTTGGATTCGGTGGCAGTGGAACGTTCAAGCGTGACACGACTAAAGTCGGACGCAACGAGCCTTGCCCTTGCAGCAGTGGCAAGAAGTACAAGCATTGTCATGGCAAAGACGCAATGGCATGAACTTTAACGCTCGAGAGACTGAACCCGCTTCTCGAGATTCACTTTCACTTCTTCCCATTCCGAATCCAAAATGCTGTACACCACACTGTCTCGCACAAAACCATCGGGACGGGTCTGGTATTTTCGCAATACCCCTTCTCGGGTCGCACCCAGTTTCTCGAGCGCCTTTAAAGACCGTTCATTTCGCGCATCGGCTTTGAATTGCACCCGAACCGTACCCAGCACCGAAAACGCGTGTTCGAGCATCAAGAGCTTGCTTTCGGGATTGCAAAAACCGCCCTGAAATTTCGGAACGATCATCGTGCCAACTTCCAGGGATTTATGCGCCGCTCGAATTTCGGAGTACGAGATTCGACCTGCAACGTCGCTCGAGTTTTGAATACAGATCGCAAAATTGATGCGGTTGGGTTCGGTGTTCAGCATTTCAATGTAATCTTGCATGGCTGTCAAACTCGTGTCTTTTGGCGCACCTCGAGACATAAAAGTTTCAACGATTGGGTCGTAATGTTCACGCATTGCATCCGCGTGAGATTGGGTTAAAGGCTCGAGCCTGACAAACCGACCTTTGAGCGTGATGGGTAAAATCCATTCACTCATGATTTCCTCTTGTTTCTCGAGCGTTTTTTGTATGCCTCGCCCCGTTTTTCCATTGATCGAACAAGAATTCTTTTCGCTTCTAAATCAAACAAAATTCGTAATGATCCTACCCGCAAGCGAAACGCGCCTGCCATGTCATCACCAACATTTTTGATATCACCAAGACCCTCGAGTGACAAGCGTTGCAATGCGACTGCAACCCGAGTTGCATCTTGGTCTGAGAGGTGAGCCAATTGTTTTTGAAAAGGTTTACCGAGCGCCAATTCGTAAGGCGCAAATTCAGGACGAACGGACATTCATTTTCCTGCGACGCATGGCTTCTTCAAGTGAAACAAATTCTTCTAAACCAGCCGCTTGTAACCGCCGAGATTCTTCAAACTGCTCGATGGCTTCTTTGGAAACACTTCCTTTTGGTAATTTAGGTGCATTCCTGAGTGCAGCCTCGAGTGGATGTTCTGGCACAACCTCTTGAACCATTAGCTCCAAAGCTTTGGCACGGTTACGAATGCCATGTTGAGCGCGATAACGGTCTACGGCACGAAGCACACTTTCGGGTAAAGCCCTCGCAAGGTCAGTCATGTCAGAAATTCTAGTCCTTTTTTGGTTTTACTTCACGCGTTTTCGAGTTTCTCGAGATTGAAGGCTTTGTGAATCGCTTTGACCGTTCGCACGGTGTCCACGTCTTCAATCGCAAACGAAATGTTGGTTTCGCTCGAGCCTTGAGAAATCATGTCGAGGTTGACCCCTTCGAGTGCAACGGCGGTGAAGAGTTTCGCGGCGACACCTTTCGCGCCGCGCATGCCTTCGCCGACCACAGCAACAATGGCGATGCCTTCCCAGTATTCGATGGTTTTGACCAGATCGCTGTTTTCAAATTGCGCTTGCAGTGCGTCAAAAGCGCGTTTGACGTCGGATTGCTGCACGACAAGCGAAATATTTGCCATGCTCGAGCTTTGCGAAATCATAAGAACATTGACGCTTTTTTCGGTCAGGACATCAAAAATTCTGCTGACCACTTCTGGCACGCCGACCATACCCGCGCCAGAAATATCCAGAATCGCGGCGCTGCGAATGGCGGTCACGGCTTTGACCACGTTCTTGATCGGTTTGGATTCGGCGGTCACCAGCGTTCCTGGAAAGCTTGGGTCGGCAGCACTTTTCACGCGCAAGGGAATGTTCTTGTCTTGCAGCGGCGTAACGGCAAGCGGATGCAAAACTTTTGCGCCAAAGTACGCCATCTCCATGATCTCGAGGTACGAAAGTTGCTCGAGGTTTTGGGCTTCGGGAACGATACGTGGGTCGGTGGTCATAACGCCGTCCACGTCTTTCCACGTCCAGACTTCTTCGGCATTTAATGCCGCGCCCAGAATCGTGGCGCTGTAATCGCTGCCGCCGCGTCCCAGCGTGGTAATCACACCTTTTTCGGTTTCGCCAATAAACCCTGTGACCACAGGTGTGATGCCCGCTTCAAAAAGTGCCTCGAGTCTTTCTGGAATGCGGGTGAACGCTTCGGGCAGTGGACGGGCATTGCCAAAATTGTTGTTGGTCAGCAAACCCGCTTGCCCACCCGTCAAATCTTGCGCTTTGACGCCCAGACCCTCAAGCGCGGCTGCCATCAGGGGCGCACTAAGGCGTTCGCCAAAGGACACGATCAAATCTTTAGAACGCAACGATAGTTCGCGCAGCAAGTAAATGCCGTGAACGGTCTGACTCAAAGATTCCAGCATCTCGAGCAATTTTTTGCTGATGCTCGAGCCTTCAGCCGCACCCAAATCTTTGGCGGTATTGATATGCCTGGTTTTGATCAAATCAATTTCGGTATTCGCAAACTCCAGTTCGCCCTGTTCGGCACTGTGCGCGATTTTGAGAAGCTGATCCGTCACGCCACTCATGGCGCTGGGAACGACAGCCACCTTCGTACCAGTTTTGGCAGTCGCAGCGACCAAGGAAGCGGAGTGTTGAATGGCGGTTGTGGAACCCATTAACGTTCCACCAAATTTCATGACGATCATCAGTTGATACCTCTACAAAGTTAGATTGAAAGCAAAACTCAAATTTACTGGGCTTCCTCGAGCAAATGCGACAAATGATGCTTCAAATGCCCGACGTAATCCACCATCACAAACTCGAGCGCGATTGGCTCGCCACCACCAATGCTGCAAGGCGTTTTTAAGAACTCAGGCGAAGCATTTTTCATAACGTGCAAAATCTGCTGGTTTAAACTTTTCCACAAACGCACCAACTCGCCCCAAACTCGAGATTGATACTCGCCAATTTCGACCCAATCATTTTGCCTGT
>JANMUC010000110.1:0-11218 GCA_031391225.1 Deinococcales bacterium | reverse complement strand
GTCACGATTTTCGCCCCTCTCCTGATGTTGCGACCATGCCCGCTAGGTGCGTTTTATGGTCAAGACGGGAGAGGGGTTGGGGGTGAGGGTAGACTCGAGTTCGCATTTTTATAAATCCAAAGATGTCAAATAGGTTCTATACAAAAGGAAGTGTAAAGATATTTGACTGAAACTACTGTAATATTCATGATTCAAAATCAAATATGCGTCTTGCATGACGCATAACTTAGTCTGAGATCAAACGATTTTCCCTAGATTTAAAAACGCTGCTTGACGCCGTTCAAGCCGTCTGATGCACTGACCTCGAATTGCCCAGCGCCCAACGCGCCCAGCTCGAGACTCGCCGTACCACCCGTCAGCCCCAAAGCCAATGTCGTGCGCGTACCGTCAGGGGCAATGTGTGCCACCGCCATGCTCGAGTAAACGGCTGTATCCCACGTGACCGTCACGCTCGAGCCATTGCGCTGCACAGTCGTCGGTTGTACCGATTGGACTCGAGCCATACCAACATTCGCGCTTTGCTCGAGCTTCACCGCACCGTCCTGGCTGATGGTGAGTTTGGAGATGCTGCCCGGATCGGGCATGGTGAAACTGAAGTGGCTTTTGTCAATCGTCTTTCCAGAGGCATCCTCATGGATTGCCCTTTGCGAGTCAAACGACACCTGCTTTAAACCACTTGCCGTCTCGAGCGTCAAATGGTACGCCCCCGCCTGGGGTGCGGATGCCACACCCGTAATGCGCTTTAACGGCTCGAGGCTGATCTGCCCGTTTGTGACCGTGCCGCTGACCAAGAGCAGATCGCTTGCTGGGGTGTTTGCCTTGTCGAGTGGCGGATTCTTTTCTAAAAAAAGCTGAACTTTGCTGTACATGTAGTCCGAAACCCAATCTGGACCGCAGTAGCTCATCAGGTCGTAATACTTGCTTGGGTCAACCAAGCTGTTGTCTCGAGGATCAAAGCCCCACGAGCCGATTCTGCCGTCTGGGTACGGGTAATTGAGATCAACATCAGTCGGTCCGCACGGCGCGTGCAACTGACCGAAGTTATGACCCAACTCGTGCGCCACAGTCCTGGGGTTTGCGTTGCCTGCCGCCACCGGAAACCCGACGTAACCAACGCCGCAGCAAGATTCTTCGAAGCCGTAATAGTAGCGTTTGCTGCCGTCCGCGTTTCGCAGGCTGACCAGCTCATTCATGCCATCACTTTTGATCGTGTACGGCGCTCTGACCTGAATGTCCACGTCCGCCAGTGGCCAGTAGCGCATGATTGCCGATTTCAGCTCTGCCAGTTCAGCCGCACTCAACACCACGGCAGTCTTACCGCCCTGAATGATCGGAACCATGGTCAGGTATAACTTGTTGCCCGTGCCGACGGCTGGTTTGAGGATTTGAGTGTTGTTGGCTTCATTGGACTCTTTGACGTTGCGTCCCGCATCAACCGCCAACCTAATCTCGAGACCAGTTTTGATCCACTCTTTGGGCAGGATGCCCCAGTAGGTGCTGGCTAAATTGGTGGCGCTATCGGTGGTCGGGATGCTGGTCGGCGCACTCAAGTCGAGCGTGCCAAGGGTCACGCCATTCACCGATGCCGTAGCCCTCACGATCACGCCGCCAATCCCCGCCTGGGTCGCGTTGACGAACGCCCGCAGTACCGCCGATTTACCCGCCACCAAACGCAAGTCGGACTTCAGGATGCTCTGACCCCACTCGAGCCGTTTGATGAACAAATCTGGTCTGCTGGGGTCTGGTTTGACGGTTGCCAAGCTTAGTGACGCGCTGTTTTTCAATGTGCCGCCGACGCCCTCTAAAGTCACGGTGCTTGAGGTTATCGCCGCCGTGGCACTGGCGCTCAGCAGCACGGTTGCGCTCGAGGCTGTGGCGTCAATGCTGAGCGATGTTGGGCTGATGGTGATATCGGCAGGCAAGTCTTTGAAACTCACCGCAACGGAATCCGTGAAACCATCCAAACGCTCGAGTTTGATGGTCAATTCCGTTGCATCGCCCTGAATGAGTTCGAGGCTTGCTGGCTCGAGTGTCAGGTTAAAGCTGGGAACTGGCGGCTTTTGAATTGGCGCGGAATTGTTTTGGCAGGCGGTGACGAGTACGATCAGTAATGCCATGCAAAGAGCAATTCGTGCAATTCGTGTAGATGTCATTGTTCATGTTAGCAACGATTCATCTGAGAACGTGGTTTAGAAGCACACGGCGACCATTGCCGTCTGAAAAGAGATGACTGTAACGTAAACCAAAAGTATCCACCGGGCGAAACTGCTTTAGGCACGATCACCAACCGAGAGAATGCTGCTCGAGCCAGATGCTTTTTCGAGGTGCCTATTCTTGCGGGAGGGTTGTTCACTTACAGGTCTCTCGATTATTTTGGCAATATTGAGAAAGGCATTCATGACAAATCATTTCAGCAGCGGAAGGCGAACCACGGCGGTCGTCCCCATTCCAAGTTGACTCTCGAGCTTGACCGTACCAGCGTGGGCTTCGACAATCAGTTTGGCAATTGGTAAACCCAGCCCTGTACCGCCTGGGTCGCGTCCTGGTGTTCTGGCACGATCAA
Source organism: Deinococcales bacterium (assembly GCA_031391225.1). GTDB lineage: Bacteria > Deinococcota > Deinococci > Deinococcales > JAAFIG01 > JANXTZ01. The sequence continues at coordinate 8,655 of JANMUC010000110.1, read as the reverse complement.
CGCGGTAGAAGCGTTCAAACACCAAAGGCAGGTCTTCTGATGCAATGCCTGGACCATCGTCGGATACTCTCAGTTCTGCCCAGTCAGGCTCGAGCAGCAGCGAGACGCGCACTGTGCCGCCTTTTGGCGTGTATTTCAAGGCATTCTCGAGCAACACCAAAACAAGCTGCATCAGACTGTCACGGTCACCGTAAATCATTGCATTGGGTAGCTTGTCAGACTCGAGGCGGTGATCAATGGACAAATGGCTAGCCCCGCGCAGGGCTTGTTCAAGCAATTGGTTAAACTGCAGTGGCGAGAAATCGGCTCGTTGCGCGGCATCGCCTCTTGCGACTGATAGCATGTCGCTGATCAGCCGTGAAAGGCGTGAGGCTTCGCGTTCTGCGTCACTCAGCATCTCCAAACGTTCTTCTGTAGCAATGTGCTCGTACCGTCGCAGCAATTCCAAATTGCCGCGAATTGCGGTCAGCGGCGCTCGAAGTTCGTGGGCGGCGTCGGCAACAAAACGTTTTTGCATTTCGGAGGATTGACGGTGACGTTCTTCGCTTTTTTGTAGGGCGTCTTGGTTTTGCTTGCGTTCGGTAATGTCGCGTTGAACCGAAACCCAGTGCGTGTACCAACCGCTCGAGTCCGCCACGGGTGAAATCGAAAGTTCGACCCAGAAAGGAGAGCCATCTTTGCGGTAATTGAGGACTTCGGCTTGAACGGGCTGCCAGTTTATCAGTGCCGCACGAATGAGATTGAGAACCTCGCGGCTCGAGCCTTCACCTTGCAGAATGCGCGGGGTTTTGCCGAGCACGTCTTGGGTGCTGTAACCGCTCATATTTTCAAAAGCTGGATTGACATAGATAATCTTTGGTCCAGGTTCATCCAGGATTTCTGCGTCGGTAATGATGACTGCGTCGTTGGCTGCCAGCACCACGGTTTCGAGCAACCAGCGCCGCTGGTCGTTGCGTTTGCGTTGGGTAATATCGGCGGCGTAAACAGACAAGCCCTGTTCGGTTGGGTGAACGTGCAAATCAAACCAAATTTCTGGCTGCAAAATTGTGGACTCGAAGGACATGCGTTGACCCTCAAGCGCCGCATTGAACAGGGTTTGTTGAAAATCTGAGTCTTTCAGGCTTGAAAACACGTCCAAAAAATTCTGACCAATCAGTTGCGCGGCGCTTAAACCAAACAGTTTTTCGCCGGCAGGGTTAACGTAATTAAAATTCCAGGCGTTGTCAAAAGCAAAAAAAGCATCGCTGATGCTGGCGAGCACCGCTGCCGAATGACGGCGTTCACGCTCGAGATTTTGTCGTAACTCAAAACGCGTGATGGCATTCTCGACGCTGCGCCGCAGGCGTTCGCGGGTCAGATGCGATTTGCTAAGGTAATCTTCGGCACCCGACTGAACCAAACTCATTGCCAGCGTTTCATCGCCCACGCCCGTCAGTGCGATCACGGCACTGGTTAACCCGTCTTTCGTGATCGCCTCGAGAAATTCTAAGCCGTTCAGGTCGGGCAGGTTGTAATCGAGCAGCACGCACGAAAACGTTTCGTTGCGTAATTTCTCAAGTCCGGCTTCGCCGGTGGTGGCAATGGTGCAACGAAATTGTTCAGATTCGCGCTCGAGATACCGTTTGAAGACTTCGGCATCTTCGGGGCTGTCCTCAACGATCAGCACGCGTTGAATTGCCCTCATTCGATTTCCTCGGTTTCGGGCAAGGTCACGGCGTTAAGCCAGTATTGGCAAAAGGCTTTTAAATCTGCCGAGAGTTTTTCAAGGTTGACGGGTTTGATCATGTAGGCATTGGCTCCGGCGGCGTAACTTTGATGCACGTCTTTGGGATTGCTCGAGGTGGTCAGCACGATGACTGGGGTGCAACGCAAGGCTGGGTCGGTTTTGATTTCGTTCAGCACCTCGCGTCCGTCTGTGGCAGGCAAATTCAGGTCGAGTAAAATCAGCAAGGGCGCACGTTTTTGCTTCAGGGACTCGAGCGCCTCATCACCGGTCGAGTAACGAATCAGAGGATGTTCCAAACCGATTTTGGCAAAAATCCGGCACAGCATTTCAAAATCTTCATCGCTGTCTTCGATGATCACGATTGGACGTGGCAAGGCTGGGGAAACCAGCATTCAGCCCTCCAAGGTAAAGTAAAAACTCGAGCCTGCGCCTATTGTGGATTCGACCCAGATTTGCCCACCGTGGCGTTCGACGATTTTGCGGGCGATGGTTAACCCCGCGCCCGTGCCGCCGCCGAACGCATCGCGGGCGTGAAGCCGTTTAAAAATCCTAAAGACGTTCTCGAGATGGCGGGTTGCAATGCCAATGCCGTTGTCGCGGACGTAAAAAATGGTCGCGTCGGGGTTCAAATCTGGCGGCACGGCGAGCTGTTGACGCTCGAGCGCAGAGATATAACCGAGTTCGATCCACCGCTCGGCTTTGTTGTTGTATTTGATGGCATTGGCGATCAGGTTGTTAAACACCTCACCGATTCGGGCTTGGTCGGCAACCGTGTGCGGTAGCTTCCTTGGCACCCGAACGCTGACTTTGTCTTGTTCCAACCTTGGTTTGAGCAAATCCAAAACGTCCGTCAGCACGTTGTTCAGATCGCAATCGCGCAGGCGAAAATCGACGCGTCCGACCCGAGAGAACAGCAACAAGGAATCGATCAGGGTTTCCATGCGTTGCGTCAAGCGCACCAACGTCTCGAGTTTTGCCTTTTCGTTCGGCTCGAGCCTGTCACCCGCATCCTCGAGCAGCAACGTGGAATAATTGTGAATGCCGCGCAGCGGTTCTTTTAAATCGTGCGAGGCGACGTAAGCAAAAGAATCCAGTTCGGCATTTGAACGGGTTAATTCGGCATTTAATCCTGCCAACATTTCGGCGCGGCGCAGCGCGGTGCTGACCACGGCGCGGCGCAACTCGAGTGCCGCCTCGACCTCGACGGATTTCCAGGCGATGGCGCAACCCGCCACGTCTTCGCGCCAGGCGTCAAAGGATTTGCGCGGGGTCAAACGCGACTCGCCGTTTTCAGACAGCGTCACCGGTTTGTTTGGATCGCCGCCCCAGGTCACGGTTTGCGGCACTTCAGGACGAAACCAGATCACCATGTCCTGCATTGAGCGCGAGACGGGCACCGCCAAAACGCCACTTGCCACGTTTTGATAGGCGCTGCTTTCGGGAAAGCGGCTCGAGAGTCTTTCGGTGGCAAAAACCTCGAACGGTGCGTGTTCGTCGGTCAACCATTCGGCAAGACGTAGCACTTGAATGCCTGTGGGCGTCTTTCCCAGCAAATGAGCCTCGCCGTGCAAGTCCACCGCCGCACCCGTTGCCTCGAGATAGTCTAATAATTGCAAATCGGGTTGAATCAGCGCTTCTTTAAGGTCATCTTCACGTTCGATCAATTCGAGAAACCGCCCGGAGAGGGACTTGAGTTTGCTGCGGTAATCCGCGCTTTCAGCTTGTTCTTTGCTGGCAAGTTGCAATGACACCATCTGCCCCAAAAACTCGCAGGCGGCACGTTCGTTGTACGCCAACAATCGCGCGTCGCTGTAATGGTGACAGGCGATTAACCCCCACAATTGCCCGTCACGAACAATCGAAATTGACATTGAAGCCTTCACCCCCATGTTCGCCAGGTACTCGAGGTGAATCGGTGAGACGCTTCGCAAAAAGCAGTAACTCATGTCGAGCGCTTCGCTGACCTCGAGCGCCAGCATCGGCACGGGCGTGTATGTTGCATCGGCGATCAACCGAAGATGATTTAACACGTACAACGCGCGGGCTTGCTGTGGAATGTCAGAGGCGGGGTAATGCAAACCCAAAAAAGGCTCGAGATCGGCGCGGCGCTCCTCGGCGATCACCTCGCCCGAACCGTCGCTGGCAAAACGGTAGACCATGACACGGTCAAAACCGCTGATGGTTTGCACCTCGAGCGCCGCCGCCTGACAGAACGCCAGCGCCGAATCGGTACGGTTCAAGCGCCGCAATGAAGCCCCCAAAACCCGTACGTCCACCGACAGCGCCTCGGTGTTTTGTTGCGGTTCAAGCTCGAGCAGCACCCGCCCCTTGTGACGGTGAATGACCGCGTCCAGCCTTTTATCACCTTTGAGTTGCATTGAAAAGGCGTACAAGGGGTTCGCCTCGAGATCGATTTGCGCCAAGACTTCGCGCAATTGTTCTATCCCCTCAGGCTCGAGCAGCACCGAAATAGCATTGCCCAGCAACGCCCGAGGCTCGAGTCCAAGAATCTCAAAGCTGTTGGCGCTGAGTTCCAAAACCTGCCAGGTTGTTTCGTGCAACACCAGCAGTGCGCCGTGCGGTTGAATCGAACCTGGCACATGAATCGGTTCGCGGTCACAGTTGCTTAAATCGATTGGCGAACTGACTGGCAGCAAATCAATCCCTGAACTGCGTGACAGATCAAATTCATTATTGTTCATCGTGCCCCCAACGAAAATCTTAACCACGCCTCAAACTGCGTAAACGTCTCGAGCGCCCCCGCCACAATTTCTGCTTCGGTTTTTTGGTTTGTGGCTTGAGCGCTCAAAAACGATCTAAACTCGAGCCACATCGGTCCAACCCGCTCGCCGTAACTTGCAAAGAACGCCGCGCCCGAATCTGGGGTTAAGCCCAATGATGTTTTCAAATGCCGTGTCATGACCTGCCCACCCAAGGTTGCGCCCTCTGTGACGTACAAGCCCCCAAGAAGCTGTGCGAAACCCGTCAGCTTGAGACTGGTGCACCAAGCTGGCAGCGCCACCCCCAATGCCTTCAGATCACGCTCGAGCAGGGGCAGTTTGCGCCGTGCCGCCAGATCAAATTTAAGTTCTGCCCAAGCTGAAGCCTCAAAAACCTGTTGCTCGAGCGGCGCGTAAAAGGCGTAAAAATCGCTCAGCAGCGCCCTGTAAGCTTCGCGGGTCAAGGCTGGATTGAGGATATCCACTGCCGTCTCGAGACGCTTATGAGAAATTGCGGTTTTTGACTTTAATTGCTCGAGCAAACTCGAGGTTGCCACAATTGTCATAGGTCATCCTAAACTTCCCGAACCTTGAAAAGCAACAAAAAATTTCTGAAACGAATAACCCAGATTTAGACCCTAAAACGTTCGCGAGAGTTTCGCTTGTGTGCGTCATTGATCCAAAACTTTAAACTTATGCAGTTTTGAAGTCAAGCTTCACCATTTTCTATGGTTCGGTCAGATTGTGTCCGCAAGACACATCTTGAAATCGAGGTTGTCCACGAGTACGAACAGCCTAAATTTGCCTACTTAGCCAAAGCTGAACCCAAACTGAAGCCAAGTTGAGGATTCAGAAATCTCGAGCTTGGAGGCTTTTACAAGTTTGGTCAGTTGGCATGAAGATGATAAAGAATTTAAGATTCCCAGTAAAAAACCAAATTGTCTATTAAGGCTTCAAAAACCCCTCAGTTTCGCATCAGTTAGAGCTTTTAAGATATTTCTATTCCAAATTTTTGAACTAAACGTGAAATTAGGTAAAAAATATTGGTTAAGAATGACCAAAAATAATTCTAAAAGAGTTGAAAGTTTATAAAAATTAGGAAAAATACCACAAAATTACAAAACAACACTCGAAATCACAGGTTATAAATTTATCACCCAAGCCAGCAATTGCTGAGTAAACAAAGTTCGTTACAAAATTAAAACTGCCGTAAATGACATGAGGATCAAGGTATCAACACGCATCAAGTTTGAACACAACCAAACTAAAAAAACCAGCTCGAGGATTAAAACACGTATCAGACCTCAAGGAAAACTCGAGGGCATTGACTCAATTGCCTGCTCGACACCCACGGTGACTTCCCCAACACCTGACTGGAGGCACATCAAGCAAATCACGTTCAGAACCTCGAATTATTTTCGGTGCAATGCCTCAATTTCTTGACAACTACTTCTGGAGAAAACCATGAAAACCGACACGCTAAAAACGGGTTTAAACATTCGCAACATGAGCCGTCGTCAAGCCATGCAAAGCCTTGGACTTCTGGGCGTTGGCGCAACACTCTCAGCTTGCGTGATTCCAGCGATGGCAGCCAAACCCGACATCGACATTGATGTGCTCAATTTTGCGCTTAATCTCGAGTATCTGGAAGCCGAGTTTTACTTGCAAGCCGCTTTCGGTCGCGGTTTGAGCGCCGCCGATTCCGGTGGCGGTCCAGCTTCTACGGGCGGACGTAAACTGACGTACACGGGTCAACCAACCGATGATGCAGTCAAAGCCTATATCGAAGAAATCGCCATCGACGAAGAGAACCACGTCAAGTTTTTGCGTCAAGCCTTGGGAGCATTCGCCGTGGCGCGTCCCCAAATTAATATTGGAGGCGTCGGCGGGGCGTTTGAAGCGGCTGCAAAGGCGGCTTCCAACAATGCCCTGGCAGGTTTTGATCCGTATGCCAACTCGTTGTTCTTTTTGCACGGCGCGTTCATCTTTGAAGACGTTGGCGTGACCGCCTACAAGGGCGCTTCGCCACTGATCACCAATCCAGCCTACCTCGAGGCTGCCGCCGGTATTCTGGCAGTCGAGGCGTACCATGCCGGTGAGATTCGTACCCTGCTGTACAGCCAAAAAGATGTGGTTGCGGCGGCTGGTTTGAAAGTGTCACAAATTGTCCAAGCCATCTCGAACCTGCGCGGCAGTGTTGGCGGCGGTAAAGATCAGGGTATCCTGAACATGCCAGACAACGGTAAAGCCAACGTCGTACCAACCGATGACAACTCGATCGCCTTCAGTCGCAGCACCAGCGAAGTCCTTGCTATCGTTTACTTGGGTGGCATGGGTAAAGGTGGATTCTTCCCGAATGGTTTGAATGGCAACATCAAGTAGTTTTTAAGTTTGGCTTTTGGTGCTCGAGTGTCATGCTCGAGCACTGATTTTTTGAAATCTTACTTTTTGAGATCGTAGCCCGTTTTAAGTTTTATGCTCTCGAGCAAAAGTTGTTTGGCTCGAGAGGGCAAAATTTATCTTGATTTAGATTTTTGTTGTTTTACTTGCTGATACCAAATTGCGGGGAACAGTCATGCTTTATCGACTGTTCCCCCGACCAACGGGAGTGGCAAAAACACGGAGTAAACGGGGTGAACGAAGTTATAGAGCGAAGCGACCATGCCCGACAGCGATCCCGCCCGTGAGCGCCCCAAGCCCGTCAGGTGCTGTCTTACGAGCAAGAAGCGCCCCAAGCCCGCAAGGTGCTGCCGTAAGGGGCAAGAAGCGCCCCAAGCCCGCAAGGTGCTGCCGTAAGGGGCAAGAAGGTGCTTCTTGGGATCAAGAAGCTGCGTTTTATGGTCAGACTTTGTTGGCGAAATCGGTTTTTGTGAACTGCAATCGACTAACATTCCAATTTTGTGGGAAGGGCGCAGCAAGCAGCGCCCCTACAGCGCCCTTGTACTTACGGATTTTACGTTTTGGATTGGGTTTAATACTTTATTGCCCAAAAAAAACGCATATTTTGAATTCGCCAACAAAGTATGGTCAAGAAGCGACCATGCCCGACAGGTGCGTTTTATGGTCAAGAAGCGGCATAACGGAGTGTTCCCGTTTATTCCGCATGACTTCGGACGATCAATGAAACCTGTTCAGTCAGAGTTCAGTTTCAAATCAATTTGGATTTAGTTCGTGCTGATAATTTTACTTCATAGATTGCACTGGCAAAACAACCATTCGGGTTGCGACGTGCAACAAGACCAAGGAGAAAAAATATGGATTGGATTGTCGCAATTATTGTCGGTGCTTTAATCGGTTGGATCGCCAGCATGGTCGCCAAAACGGACGGGCAGCAAGGAGCACTTGCCAATATTGTAATCGGTATTGTGGGTGCATCACTCGGGCGTTGGCTTTTCGGTGGGGTATTGAATATTGGTGGAGCCACTGCGGCAGGTTCGTTCTCGTTGATCGGTATTCTCTGGGGTGTCCTCGGCGCACTCATTCTGATTTTCTTGCTTCGCTCCGTACGGGCATTGCGTTAACAGTCAATCAAGATTAGTGCTCGGTTTTACCGTCGGTCATGAGTGGCATGGGTAAACACTTACCCATGCCATTGTAGTTTCGTGATTCTTTTAGAAAGCTCACTTCAAGAAGTTCATTATTTGGAGGTTTTATGTACACTGCCGAAGCAAGCGTGATCGTTCAAGCCAATCCCAGTAACACTTGGGCATACGTTTCCAATTACCAAAACTTTGATAAATTCATGTCCAACATCTCTGAGATCAAGATGCTCGATTCAAATCAAAGTGAATGGCACATGTCAGGACCGCTTGGCATTCCGGTTTCTTGGAAAGCCGCCACCACTGAAATGGACGCTCCCAACCGTCTGGCTTGGAAGTCACTCGAGGGTTCACTCGAGAATGACGGCTTTATCAGTGTTAAACCCGAAGGCACTGGGTCCAAAGTTACGGTTCATGTCAATTACAATCCGCCACTCGGCGCGATTGGCGAATTTGTTGCCACACTCTTCAAAGACCCGCAAGCCATGCTCGAGCATGATCTGGCACAGCTAGACGCCCTGATCTCTTCTGGTGGCAATTTGGCTGCCGTCCCCGAAAGTACCGCTTTTACGGACAAGCTCGAGACTGCACAAAGCACCAGCGGCGGCATGGATGGTTACGCTCGGGTTACCGAACGCGGCGAGAAGGTCGTGGCAATTGGCGGCATTAC
>JANMUC010000097.1:0-5823 GCA_031391225.1 Deinococcales bacterium | reverse complement strand
CCAACTGCTCTCGAGTGCTGGGGGTCGAACTTTTTTAACCATGTGGTCTGGGCAGAGTGTTTCCCAACTCGGCTCGAGGTTGACCACGTTCGCGGTGGGCGTGTGGTTGTACCAGAAAACAGGGCAGGCGACCCCGCTTTTTTTATCCGCCATTTTTGGTTTTCTGCCTGGAGTCTTGCTCGCACCGTTCGCGGGTGTGATCGTGGATCGTTCAGACCGCCGTCAAGTCATGCTGCTGGTTTGTATCGGGCATTTGTTACTCTCGAGTTTGTTTTATTTTCTGCTGCGCGGTGATATTCAACTCTGGGCTATTTACGCGATTCTGGCTTTTGGGAGCGCAATCGAAACTTTTCAATGGCCCGCCGAAGCCAGTTTGATCAGCGTTTTGGTTCACAAAGACCAACTCGGGCAAGCCAACGGTTTGTTCTCAATCTCGAGCGGCGTGACGGATTTGGCAGCTCCGATTTTGGGCGGTATTCTCGTAACCCAGATTGGCATTGTTGGCGTGGTGTTGCTCGATCTGGTCAGTTTCGCGTTTGAATTCATTACGCTAAATTTGATTCGCATTCCGCGTCCCACCCAAAGTCAGGAAGGCTCGAGCATGAAGGGCGTAAGCATTCTGGCGCAAGCCAAAGATGGTTTCAGGTTTATCCTCGAGCGTCCTGGGTTGCTGAGTTTATTGATTACTTTTTCTGGTGTGAATTTTTTGGGCGGTATGATTGGTCAACTGCAAACACCCTTGATTCTGGCACGCACTGGAAGCTCGAGCATTCTAGGTATTGTCGGCGCGGCGTTCGGGGTGGGAGTGCTTCTTGGAGGGGTCTACATGACCTCCACAGGCGGTCCTAAACCTCGAGTTCATGGTGTGTTCGCGGGGCTTGGAATTTCGGGCATTCTCGGACAGGCTTTGTTTGGACTGGGACAAAGCGCACCCGTTTGGATGCTGGCAAATTTCTTCGCAGGGTTTCTGCTACCTGTGTTAAACGGTAGTTCACAAAGCATTTGGCAAGCCAAAACCCCAGCCGACATTCAAGGAAGGGTGTTCACCGCCCGTAGGCAAATTGCTCAAATTACTGGACCCGTCGCCGCCTTGATCGCAGGACCACTGGCAGATAAAGTCTTCACACCCGTCATGAACGGCTCTTTAGGCTCGAGCCTCTCATGGTTGCTCGGGGCTGCCCCAGGTCGAGGTTTTGCCGCGATGTTTCTGGTGTTCGGAATTTTAAACAGCCTGACAGGATTTGCAGGGTATTTACGACCCGCCGCCAGAAATGTCGAACTCGGGATTCCAGATGCAACAAATTAAGCTTTACATTTTCGCAACACTCGAGAACAACTCGAGCGCGTATTCCACACCTTTTTCAAAATGTGCCACCACAATATTTTCGTTTGGTGCATGAACAAATCCTGAAATATTCCCAATGCCTGCCGCGACCACGGGCACGCCGACAAACTCCACGAACGGGTGCATTGGTCCACTGCCGCCGCTCGAGGGATGCACGACGGGTTCATGTCCGTAAACTTTGCGTGCGGTATCAATAGCGGTTTTCATGAATTTATGATCGAGGTTGCTGCGTCCTGGCATTTCGTGTGTCTCGAGTTCAATCACTTCAACGTCACCAAGATTATGCTGCGTCAGATGGGCGCGAATCAATTTGACAATTTCATTTGGGTTTTGGTCTGGCACAAGCCGAAAATCAAGTTTGGCAAAGGCTTCGGCTGGCAGCACGGTTTTAGAACCCGCATCGCCGTACCCGCCGTGCAGACCGTTGACGTTCAAAACAGGCTCGAGGTTGAGACGTTCGTAAAAACGTTTTCCACTGGCATTCTCGAGGAATCCTTTGATGCCGTAAGCCTGTTGAAGCGCCTGTGATTCGTCTGGAATTCTGGAGATGTATTCAAGATCGGTGCTCGAGGCAACCCGCACCGAATTGTAAAAACCATCAATCGTGATGCGTCCAGTGTCGTCACGCATGGAGGCAATGGCTTTGGAAAGTTTGTAAATCGGGTTGTCCACCACCGCGCCCAAACTCGAGTGCAAATCCGATTCCGAAACTTTGGCGCGAAGCTCGAGGCAGACAATGCCTTTCAAACCTGCGTAAATCACGGGGCGACCTTCGGGGTCAATGCTGCCAAATTCCCACCAGCAACCATCGGCGGTTAATTCGCTGGCGTGATCGTGAACAAAAGTTTCGAGGCTTGGACTGCCGATTTCTTCTTCACCCTCGAGCAACCATTTGATTTTTAAAGGCAGTTGCCCGTCATGCTGGGCTTTGAGCGCCCGCAATCCCGCCAGCCTCGAGATGAACTCGCCCTTGTCATCGCTAACGCCCCGAGCGTACCAACGCAAGATTCCCGCTGCATCCTCGCGTTCGGTCAAGGTGAACGGTGCGGAATGCCACAACTCGAGCGGCGATTCGGGTTGAACATCGTAATGGTTGTAAATCAAAATTGTGCGTTCGCCCGCACCTGCCTCCGCGACCAAAATCGGCGCGACTTTGCCAGGATAAGACTTGACCGTAAAACCTTCAGCCTCGAGCAATTTCGTGACGAACGCCGCCCCAGTCTCGAGGTTGCGCCCTTGAGCGCTGACGGTATCAATGGCGACCAGTGCGGCTAAATCGATTTTGGCTTGCGCGATAAAAGGTTTTAAATCCATGATGACTCGAGATTATCACGGTTCAAGGCTTGAGAAAACGATTCTGATTTGCTGTAAATCCAGTTAAGACTGGACTCTAAAACGAGTACCATCGGGTCGAATCACATACACATGGTCTTGAATTCCAGCTTGACCACCGCTTGTCTCTGACGGTTGCGTGATTTCTAAATCCCTAAGTCGTAACCTCGCCGCCATGATTGCGTCATGTTCAGTGTCAAACTCGCCCTCGAGAGGATAATCTTCGTTGGCGAACGTGTCATGTCCTCGTAATTTCCACACTCGAGAATTATACGACACCAGCCCCTTTCAGCCAGCACACTAGCGCACTGAAACGCAAGCGGTGCACAATCAAGCCATGCAAAAAGAAACCATACACCTGACCAACCCCGAAGCCGCCCAAACCTTACGTAACAGCGCCGTGCTGCAATTTTTCCTCGAGCCTGTCAGTCCAAGCGATATTGCCAAACGTTCGGATTTGGCAGCAAACCTCGTGCATCACCACGCCAAGAAAGCCCTCGAGTTGGGATTGCTGCTCGAGAGTAAACGCGAGAACGGCAAAGTCTTTTATCAACTTGTGGCAAAGCAATTCACGTATGCCAGGGATTTACTGCCGTTTGAGCAAAAAGAACCCGAAGACCTGCAATTGATTTCAAATGCGTTTCTTGAGGCGTACCAAAAGTCTGACGCGTTGCTGCGAGGTGAAGATGCGTATGTTCTGACGCACGGTTTTGTCACTGCCGAAGACCCGCAACCGCCCATCAAATCCAAGCACAAGGTCAGTCTCGAGAAACACCCCGCGTATTTTGTGGCACGCACGTTTAACCTTGGGCAGGCGCGGTATCAACAACTGGTCAACGACATCTCGAGGTTGATTGAAGAAGCCGAAGCCGAGAACACCAAGGACGGCAGCAGTTGCAGTCTTGTGTTTATTGGTTTTGATGGCGAATGGCGCGAGGGTCAAAGCCAAAGTGATTCAATTATTGTCAATGGTTTTGTGCCGAGTAGCGATTAAGGCTTGAGCGACATGGTTATTAAAGGCTCGAGAAATGCAGTGTAAATCAAGTCTCTTGAGCGCAATATTGGATTTGTTTATGAGCCGCCCCGCATTTTTTGCTCGATTGAGCGGAGAGTGTTTTTGATTTCCCGCTCTTTGAGTTCGGGATCAATGTCCTGAATGTATTCAATGGCAGAAAAATCATCGCCGCGCTTTCTATTCTGTGGGGGTTCGAGTGCCTCGATAAGTAATGCTTCAAGCGTTGCCACGAGGCTAGCAAGAGATGTATTTAAAACAGTTTCTCGAAGGTCACCCTCTTGGGTTACGTCAAGCAAACCAAACCATGAAAACCGATTCCAGCGACTGCCAAGACGATCAACGGTGTGCTCAAAAAGGCGTTTACCGAGAGGGCGATCAATGGAGCGTCCGACATACACAACAGTGTGGTGGTCATAGAGAATGTAAATGCCTTTTTGTTTTCCGAAATCGACCGGCTTTGAAAGGGCTTGTTGTTTCCCGTACATTCTTGGATCGTTGCGCCACAGAACAAGGTCACGCTGCCAATACATGCCAAAGGAATGAATGATTGAATCTGAGGACTCCACATCTGATTCGGCAAGATTATCTAATTTTTTCTGTTTGGAAGTTGGTGCTAACACTGGAACTGATGCTGCTGCTGAGTTTTTTAGCGCAAATATACCTTTGCCAACACGGATGAATGGTGATTTTTCGCCATCATGTTTTATCGATGACGCAAGTTGTGCGTTGACAGTTGCGGCAGGAGTTGCGCCGTCAGTCTCATAGTAACCGCGAGACAAGATTTGTTCGGATATTTCTATGTAGTGCAGCGGTGTTGATGACTCCCCAAGCACTTTTTTTATGGCTTCTTTCCATGATTTCTCCACTGATTCTCCCAAAAAATCTAACTAGGATTTATACCGCACTTGCAGCATAAATCTCTCGAGAAGCGTAATAAACTAAACGATCTGTCAGATTCCAAAGATTCAAACATTTCATTTCCTCTCGAGCGTTCACGTACTACTGCTCACACTAGAATACCCGTTTCCCGAGTTACACTGCACCCATGAGTTTAGAAACCCTCGAGAACACCGTAAAATTGTTCGAGCACCTGCCCAAAGAAACTAAGATTCAAGGGCTTATTTCCCTGGCAGACAGCCTTCCCAAGTTCGCACCCAAAGATGATGAAGTCTGGGATGTCGAAGATGTTCGCAAAGACCACGAGTGTTTGGACGTGGTGGGTTTGTTCGTCAAACGCGATGGCAACGGCGTAAAACTAGCGGCAACGGTTGGGCATGAAGTCACAACCCTAACTCGAGCCTTAACGACCTTATTTGTCGAGAATTTAACGGGAGAAACCGTCGAGCATATTTTGGCTGTTCAACAAGACATTATTCCCAGGGTTGTTGGCGAGGCATTGATGCGTCAACGCTCGAATACGGCGTATTACACTTTGCGACGCATTAAAGAAGCAGTTCAAGCGCTCGAGAAACCTGCCACTTGAAGATTTGCCGTAAGAGCAAAAACCTCGAGCTAAACGTGTAAAAAACCTAAACTCCCTTCTCCTGATGTTGGGAGAAGGGTCGGGGATGAGGGTAGAGTAACTGCCAAACCAAATTCAATGTCTGGCTCGAGCTGAATTCATCTCGAGCTTCTTTTTTGTCAACCCTCGAGTTCGCAATTTATCAAAGTGTTCACTGCTTTGGTGACATTTGCACCAAAATCCTGTTACAAGTTGCTATTTTTTCTGAAAATGTGATACGTTTTAGCTCATCCGAATGCTTTTCGGGCAAAAAATGCTTTAAGGAGACCCAAATGAGCGAATTGCGTACTTTCCTCGACCTGCCTTACGAGAAACTCGAGGAGTTAAACCTCCAAGCCAAAGCTGAACGTCTTGATCGCAAAGATGCGGGCAAGATTCAAGAAGAGCGCATTAAGTACCTGGCTGACGAAAAAGGTATTAAGGCTGTCACGGTTTGCTTTAGCGACCTCGAGGGTCGTTTGCACATGCTCGATTACGATAAGAAATTCTTGATTAAAAGCGCTGATAACCTGACGTTTGACGGCTCGAGCATCCGTGGTTTCACGGCGCAGTCCGAGTCTGATTTGCGCTTGGCAATTGACTGGCCCGCCTTTTATTGGTTGCCTTCGG
>JANMUC010000038.1:0-1602 GCA_031391225.1 Deinococcales bacterium | reverse complement strand
CCGACCTTCGGATTCTGAAACGCTACAACAAACGTCGTCGCACCCGCTTTGAGCATCAAACCAAACTCAGGACCTACCTTGGCTTAAAGTCCTATGACCAACTCGAGACGCTGCACCTCTTGCGTTTTGTCTATGCCAGGCTTTTAATTCACGAGGAACGCCAAGGGGTGCTGATTGACCTTTGCACCCGAGAACTGGCTTCACGTGGCGTGGTGCTTCCAGGCTCGAGTACCATCGAACGCTTGGTGATTCGGGTGCGGGAACACGTTGCAAAGCGCTTGTACCGCAATCTGGCGAAACGACTCTCCAAAAAGCAGGTCGGTTCACTCGAGGATTTACTGATTGTTGAGGGTGAAAAAAGAAAAACACCGCTCGAGGAACTGCGCAAGCCACCAGACCGTATCTCGAGTGTCAGTCTGAGCAAAGCTTTGGATCGCATCGAAGCCGTGCGTGCGGTTGGTGTTGCGAACGTCATTCTCGAGGATGTACCCGAAAGCCGTTTGGTTTCAATCGCCAAGTACGCCCAGGTGGCTTGGGCGCAGCAACTTGCAAAACTCAGCCGTTCACGTTCTCAAGCGACCTTGCTGGTGTACATGCAGCACCTCGAGAAGAGCGCTACAGACGATGCGCTCGAGGTATTTGATGCGCTGATGACCTCGCTGCAACTTCGCAGTGAACAAAAACGTCGTGTTGAACGCTTGCGAACCATTGCGGATTTGGATGCCAGTGCGCTTCTAATGCGTGATGCGCTGCGTTTATTGTTCGATCAGAACGTCAAAGACAAAAATCTTCGCCAAACCATTCTCTCCACATTTCCTGAAGAAAAGCTGCTTGAAGCCATGAGTCTGGTGACCGAGATCACCAGTCCAGTGGAAGATGTCGAAGCTGAAATCTGGTCGAATGCCATCACAGTGATTGGACGCTTTATCGTCAAACTCTTGTCCACGATTGAATTTGATTGTATCTCGAGCGCTCAACCCTTGATTGAGGCGATGAATTTCCTGGTCAAAACCAGTGGTCAAGCTCGAGAATCTTGGGGGGTGATTCCAACAGATTTCGTGCCTCGCAAATGGCGAAAGATCGTCTTGAACACCCCAGTGTCTTCAGAACCCAAATCTCAAACCAAACAAGAGCGAGCGCGAGAGCAAGCCGATCAACTCAACCGTCCAATGTATGCTGTTTGCATCGCCCATCAATTGCAGCAAGCCTTGAAACGCCGCGAGGTGTTTGTCGCCCGCAGTCATAAATACGGTGATCCACGGACTCGATTGCTTCAAGGCGAAGCGTGGGAGAACAAACGCAATGACATTTGTCGCTCACTTGGACTCTCCAAAACCGCTAGCTTTGAGGTTCAAAAACAATCCGATGAACTGCACACCGCGTATTTACAGATTCTCGCACAACACAACAGCGAACCGTGCATCAGCTTTGAAGCCGACCCAAAACACAAAGGGAAGTTCGTACCCGTTGTGCCAGCCCTGCAAGGGATTCCCGAAACCGAAACCTACCAATTTTTGGAGCGCCGACTCGAGGAACGACTCCCAGACATTGACCTTTCAGAATTGATGCTTGAAGTCAACGCCAAAACAGGCTTTTGTGATG
>JANMUC010000023.1:0-2677 GCA_031391225.1 Deinococcales bacterium | reverse complement strand
CATCAGCAATGAAACCGTCGAACAGTATTTTGGCGAGTACGGTTGGACCTTCGAAACCCTGCAAGATGGCGTCTGGCGCACCGGTTTTCGCGGTGAGAACGGTTTTTTTACGATTTTTATTCGCCTTACTGACGCGTGGTTGTACATGACGATCAGCCCGTTTGTTCCAGCCCCAACCGACGAAACCTGTAAAATCCAAGCCTTTGAAGCGATGCTGCACTTCAACCGCGACATGAACCTGGCAAAGTTCGTGCTCGACGAGGACGAAGACATTACCCTGACCGTCGAACTGCCGATTGCCGCGCTGTTGTATCCCGTGTTTGCCGAAGGTTTAACCGCCCTGGCATATTACGCCGACGATGTCCACGATGAAATGCTCGAGATCAGCACCGATAGAACCGCTCTCTCGAGGTTTAAGGGTTTGGGTGGAGTTGTTGGAAAGACTATCCGGGCTTGATAGCGACCAAAGCATGAGGCGGCTCTAGCCAAAACGTTGATTCAAAGCGGTTTACTCAATCACCTCGAGCCGTTTACCTTCCCAGACATCGATAAAGCTCGAGCCTGCGAGGACTTTGGCGCTGTGCGGCACTCCTGGCGGAATGTTGTAATGCTCGCCGGTTTTTAAGATGTGCAACACGCCGCCAATCGTCAGTTCTACCGTGCCTTCGATCACCACGCCCCACTGTCCAGCGTGGCTGTGCTCAGGAACGAGAATATCTTGTGTGGCATGAAAAAACCCGACTTGCCCCGCTTTGCCCGTTAACACATTGGCGTTTAATCCTGCCCAAACTTCGACTTTTGTGAATTGTTCAATCCAATTTGCGAATGCCATGTTGACCCCTTTTGAAGCCTTGAGTATGTCAGATTCTTGAAGAAATGGTGTTCGAATTGAAGTGATTCTAAAATGAAGCTGACATGATTAAAGATCAAGTTTTCACATTCTAGACCTTACGTGTGGCTCGAGTTGAAACTACTAAAATGTGAAGTATTACTCTTAATGTTCTCATACGTTCATTTGAATGAGTGGCTTTTATGAGCCATATCAGGATTTTTTCACGTTGATCGAAAGCTGCGAACGTAGCCTCCAGGAGCAGGTAAATCCGGAGGTTCTTATGCAAAAACACGTTGTCAAGGCGCTCATCGTTACCGCTCTGGGACTCGGAGTCCCGGTGATGGGATTCACCATCGCCAAAATCGCTCAAGCCCGTTTTCAGGACGTACCTGCCGGACATTGGGCGCAAGAAGCCGTGGATTATGTCACGGCAAAAGGATTGATCACCGGCTTCCCAGATGGCACGTTTAAAGGGCAGCAAACGTTATCGCGTTATCAAGCCGCACTGATCTTCTATAGGTTGTTGCAATCGGGAGCCATGAACAGCGTTGACGCAAATGGGCAAGCCATCATCAATAAAGGCATTGACGATGTCAAAGTCGAACTGGACGGTTTAAAAACCCAACTCGGAACCTTGGAGACAACCAATACCAATCAAGATGGACGCCTTGGCACGCTCGAGGAACAACTCAAAGCCCTCTCAGCTCAACCTGCCGCCACCGGCAGCACCGACCTAGAACCACGGGTGAAATCGCTCGAGGATTTACTGGCAACCTTAAACACCAAACTCGAGTCGCAACAGGCAGCGGGTACGGTTGACCCAGCCCTTCAAACCAAAGTCACCGACCTCGAGACTCAATTGGCTGCCTTGCGCACCGACCTGACGGCGGCGGCACCAGACGCCCAACAATCGGCTCGCATTGCCGCAATTGAAGCCGACATTGCGACCTTGAAAACCCAAGCTGGCACTGCGCCCACCACCGACCAAGCGTCACAACTCGCCGAACTCGAAACCAGCCTCTCCGAATTGCAAGACCAGGTTTCTGGACTTGACAGCACCGAACTTGCCGACCGTGTGACCGCGCTCGAAGATCAAGCCAAAGCCGTGGCTGCCCCCGTGGCAGTCGCCGACTTGACTCCTCAAGTGACCGCGCTCGAAGCTCGAATCGCAAAACTCGAGGGACAACCCGCCGCAGCCAGCCCAGATCAAACCGCGCAAATCACGCAATTGCAAACCGATCTCAAAGCCTTGCAAGACCAAGTCCAAGGCATTTCCAGCGCCAACCCAGCCTCGGCGGCGGCAGCCGATCAGGGCGCTCGCCTCGGGACACTCGAGACTCAACTCAAAGACCTTGGCGCTCGGGTCGATGCGATCAAACCAGGGACCGACCCAGCCCTGAGTGACCAGATCAAAGCCCAAGAAACCAAGCTTGCCGATTTGCAAGCCAAAGTTGATGCCCTTCCAGCCGGAACCACCGACCCAGCTTTGAGTGACCAAATCAAAGCCCAAGACGCCAAATTGGCTGATTTGCAAGCCAAAGTCGATGCCTTGGCACCAGGTGCCGCCAACACAGCCCTCAGTGACCAAATCAAAGCCCAAGACGCGAAAATTGCCGATTTGCAAGCCAGGGTTGATGGCATTAAACCAGGCGCGACCGATCCAGCGGTTCTTGACCAGATCAAAGCCCAAGACACGACGATCAAAGCCCAAGAAGAACGGATTGCCGCCCTCGAGGGACAAGTCAAGGACCTTTCTGCCAGCTTGACCGCACTCTCAGACAAAATTGCTGCACAACCAACCACCCCAACCACTCCAGTTGAAACCACACCGACAACACCAGTTGA
>JANMUC010000014.1:0-1052 GCA_031391225.1 Deinococcales bacterium | reverse complement strand
GTGACAAACCCCGAAGTTGATTTCAGGCTCAACGGCGAACGGGTCGTGATGCTCGAGGGTGAATGCTGGTATCTAAGACTCAGTGACCCGCATTCGGTTGCCAACCGTGGCGAGGCAGACCGCGTGCATTTGGTGATCGATGCAATTGTGAACCCGTGGCTCGAGGACGTGTTTCGCAACAACCAATAACTTGCTCAAGCGCTCGAGCATTGCTTGAAGCAATGATGGTTTTAGCCGAGTAAACCTGTTTTAGAACATGAAGTGAGGTGTAAACTCGAGCCATGAGTGTACCGATGCGTGAACTGATTCGGGAATCGGAGTCGCTGAACATTCGCCTCGAAATGATAGGCGGTCTTGGCGTGTGGGAAGCCAGTCCCGCGTTCTTTCATCAATGGGAAGTGGATCGGATTCGCTCAAGTATTCGCCCCAAGACTGGTACTTGCGGTTGCGTTCATGTGGCTGACGTGTTGTTCACGTTTTCCGATGGTTCATTCAAACGCCCTGATATTGCTGTCCTGTGCGAACTTCCCAATCCACTCGAGACGGACGAAGCTCTCTCTATCATTCCAGGTGCGGTGGTTGAAATCATTTCCAAAAATTACGAATACAAAGATTTGGTCTTAAGCCCGCCGTTTTACCTCGAGAATGGCGTGAAAGACATTCTAATTTTTGACCCGCGCAGCAAAGTTATTTTGCACCACCGCAAAGAATATTCTGAACCCAAACAATTCTCGAGTCCAGCGCGGTTCGAGTTGGAATGCGGTTGCGAGGTCACGATTTAAAACTCGAGATTTTTGGATGTCAAGACTGTGCAAGCTCACGTTACGGCGGTAACATAGTCCTATGTCCGATTCGAGTAATCCCGCCGACCTTCACCACAATTTCGAGGCTTCTTTAAAAACCCCGAAACGTTTCGCGCACTTGCATCAACACACGCAATACTCCTTGCTGGACGGTGCGGCGCGAATCAAGGACTTGCTGAAATGGGTTTTGAAAACCTCGCCGACCAACCCAACCGTTGCCATGACCGATCACGGCAACATGCACGGCGC
>JANMUC010000804.1:0-3537 GCA_031391225.1 Deinococcales bacterium | reverse complement strand
ACTTCATCAAAAAACGCTGTCTTGTTCGTATTCGCTTCTTGGTTCAAAAACGCACCTTGCGGGCTGAACCGTTTCGCTCAGAAATCCTAAAGGATTTCCGAAGTTGCTTTATAATTCAGTATGACAGGTCAAGATCAAAGCAATGCCAACTTTTCACTGAACGGCGTTTCAGTCTCAATCAACGGTCTGGATCACAACACCACGCTGCTCAATTTTATTCGTGACAGTGGCTTGACAGGCACAAAAGAAGGCTGTGCGGAAGGCGATTGCGGCGCGTGTACGGTGGCTATTCTAACCCCAGACGCGAGCGGTAAACCCATGTATCAAGCTGTGAATTCTTGCCTGATGTTGGCAACAATGGCAGTTGGACTCGAGGTCTTCACGGCTGAGGGGATTGGGCAACCCGAGGCGCTTCACGCCGTGCAAAATGCAATGTCGAGCGCTGGCGGCAGTCAATGCGGGTATTGCACTCCAGGTTTTGTCATGAGCATGTTCAGCGAAAATTACGCGGGTAATCTCGAGTTTGATGAAGCCGCACTGGTTGGGAATTTGTGTCGCTGCACGGGTTACAGACCAATTCGTGAAGCCGCGCACGCCCTGCCAAAACCGAGTGCAAATGATCCATTTCTCGAGCGTTTAAAAACCTCGAGTGTCAGTAAATCCGCGTTTTCAGTGAATGGATTTCACCGACCCGACACGTTGCCAGAAGCCTTACACCTGCTCGAGACACTGCCCAATGCTCGAATGATCGCTGGCGGTACGGACATGGCGCTCGAGATTACAACGGCGTTCAAAAAGTTTGAGAACTTGATCTCGCTCGAGAGTATTCCCGAACTGCTCGAGATTCGGGAGTCAGAAGGTTTTCTCGAGATTGGGGCTGGAGTGCCACTTTCCAGGCTCGAGACTGAATTGCACGTGCCGCTGCTGAACGAACTCTGGATTTGGTTTGCAAGTCGCCAAATTCGCAACCGCGCCACCCTGGGCGGTAACCTTGGCACGGCATCCCCGATTGGCGACGCGCCCGTGGTGTTGCTGGCACTTGATGCGGAACTGGTGCTGGTTTCGAGTAGGGGAGAGCGAACCGTGGCACTCTCGGATTATTTTTTGGGATACCGAAAAACGATGCTACGGACATTTGAATTGATTAAAACCATTCGCATTCCACTCGAGGGCGTGACGGCAAGGTCAACAGCAAGGGCGCAGCAAGCGACCATGCCCGAAGCGCCGCAAGCCCGTCAGGTGCTATCTTTAAGCGGCAAGACAGGTGCGTTTTATGGTCAAGAAGCAGCGCCCCTACGACAACACGAATCGAAACAACATTTGCAAGCCATGTACAAAATCGCCAAACGTGGTCACGACGACATCAGCACCGTCATGGCGGCGTTTCACCTCGAGACGGAAAACGATGTTGTGACCAAAGCGCGATTGGCATTTGGGGGTGTTGCCGCCACCCCAATTCGGGCGCTCGAGACAGAAAAAATACTGATCGGTCAAGTTTGGAATCGTGCCACAATCGACAAAGCCAAGAAAGTGCTGGCACTCGAGTTTCAACCCATCAGCGACGCTCGGGCGAGTGCCAGTTACCGTGCCAGAATCATTCCAAATTTACTCGAGAAATTCTGGCTCGAGAATGCGGCGGTGAACGCATGAAACCTGTGGGCGCTGGTTTGGCGCATGAAAGCGCGAAATTACATGTTACAGGTGTGGCAAAGTATACGGGCGATTTGGACATGAAAGGCGTGTTGGTCGCGTACCCAGTCCAAGCCATTCACGCAAAAGCCAGAATTACAAAGCTCGAGGTGGCGGCGGCGCTTGAGGTGGCTGGTGTAGTCACGGTCATCACCGAAGCGGATATTCCTGGCGAGAACAACACAGGCGCGGTTAAACATGATGAGCCATTGCTCTCGAGTGACGTGATTTACTTTGGGCAAGCCCTGGCGTGGGTGATTGCCGAAACCGATGAGGCGGCTCGAGCGGGAGCAGCAAAAGTGTTGGTTGAGTACGAAATCCTCGAGCCGATTCTGGGTATTCAAAACGCGATTGACGCGCGTTCGTATCATACCGAACCGCTCACGATTTTACGCGGCAATCCAGACACAATCCTCGATCAAACCCTGACGCTCGAGGGCGAAATTCTGGTCGGTGGGCAAGATCATTTTTACCTCGAAACGCAAGCCAGTCTCGCGTTTCTCGACGAGGACGGCTGCATGACGATTCACTCGAGCACCCAGCACCCATCTGAAACCCAAGCGGTTGTCGCGCACGTGCTCGGTTGGGCGCGACACAAGGTCAGCGTGCAAAGTTTGCGCATGGGTGGCGGTTTTGGCGGCAAGGAAACCCAAGCCAATCCTTACGCGGCGGTGGCGGCAGTCGCAGCCCTGAAAACCAAACGCCCCGTTCGCGTGCGCCTGACCAGACACATGGACATGCAACTGACCGGAAAACGCCATCCGATGCTCGGAAAATACCGCGTCGTCTTTGACCAAAACGGCAAACTCGAGGCGTTGCAACTCGAGATTTACGCCGATGGCGGTTGGAGTTTGGATTTGTCTGAAGCCATTGTTTCCCGCGCCATGTTTCACTGCGACAATGCGTATTTTATTCCAAACCTGATGGTCAAAGGTTTTGTTTGTAAGACCAACGTCACCTCGCACACGGCATTTCGTGGTTTTGGCGGACCGCAAGGTATGGTCTTGATCGAAGACATTCTGGATCGGGTCGCTCGAGCCGTGAAGCAACGTCCTGAAGTGGTGCGTGAACTCAATTTCTATAATCACAACTCCCTCGAGCGGCACACCACGCATTACGGGCAAGCCATTGGCGACGTGCGAATTCAAAATATCTGGCAGACCTTAAAAACCTCGAGTGACTTTGCGAACCGTCAACTCAAGATTGAAAAATTCAACTCGAGTCACCCGTTTTCGCGGCGTGGAATTGCGATCACGCCCGTTAAATTTGGCATCAGTTTTACCACCACGTTCTTAAATCAAGCGGGTGCGCTCGTGCTGATTTACAGCGATGGTAGCGTGCAAGTCAACCACGGCGGCACGGAAATGGGACAAGGTTTGCACATCAAAATTGCTCAAATTGCCGCGCAAACTTTGGGCATCAACCTCGAGCGAATCCGCGTCATGCCGACCCGTACCGACAAAGTGCCAAACACCAGCGCGACTGCCGCCTCGAGTGGTACGGATTTAAACGGTGCAGCCGTGAAAAACGCTTGCGTAATTCTACGCGAACGACTTCTCTCAATCGCCGCCGAAATGCTCGGTTGCTCGAGCGACGAGGTGCAATTTGAAAACGGTTTTGCGGTACACCTCGAGCAAAAACTCGAGTTTGAAAAAGTGGTAATGAAAGCCTATCTTGAACGGGTTTCGCTCTCGAGTACAGGATTTTTTCGCACGCCAGAAATCCATTACGACAAAGTTGCGGGACGCGGCGAACCGTTCAGGTACTTTGCTTGGGGCGCAGCCGTCAGTGAAGTCGAAATTGATTCTTTGACAGGCATGTGGCATTTGCGTCGCAGTGATATTTTGC
>JANMUC010000782.1:0-4416 GCA_031391225.1 Deinococcales bacterium | reverse complement strand
GTTAAATTGATTGTTCTCGAGTACCACGTTTGAAGTGTCTCGAATTTCAAGTCCATTCAAAGCATTGCGTTCAAAACGACTGTTGATGATCCTGCCACTCGAGCGACCATGAAGCCATAAACCATCGCCATCTTTGATTGTTTTGTCAATACTGTAACCGCCTGCAAAACGACAATCTTCAATGTCTATTGTGGCGTCTCTCACAGCGAGTACATCAGCTTTTTGTTGACCGACATGTACAAAATTGATTCCTTTTAGACGCAATTTGCCTTCTTTAAAACTCAGCAGTGCAACACCCGCGCTCGAGAGTACACGGGTTTTTGTTTGACCTGAGCCAATCAACGAAATAGATTTTTGAACGCTGATGGTTTTTGAAAGTTGGTAATCTCCTACCGCCAGAAACAAAACAGCGTCTTCCTGGGCATTGTTGATGCTGCGTTCGAGATCATTGAAGGCTACCGTTTTGGTTTTTGGTAAGGCAATGATTTCAGGCTCGAGTTTAAAAACCTGATCGACCCGCTGTCCGTTTTCGACCATTATTCCAACGTTTTTACTTTTATAGCCCAAAGCGCTCAGACCAATAATGTGTCTTCCCGGTTTTAACTCGTTCAGAACACGCAATTGTGATGCCCGAATCGTGCCTGATAATTGTCCATCAATATAAAGTTGAGCGTCGGTGTTGGTACTGATAGTGACCACGCCAGGGGCAACTGCACCCATGCGCCCTTGGGTGGCTTCCTGCCAGACCAAATACACTGCCAAGACAATCACCAGCATGGGAATCAACTTGCGCCACATCAAACCAGCATAAACGCAAAGTTAAAAAAATACTTCTAGATTATCAACAATTCGTGTGACTCGAGATTTAACGCAGTCTTAAACTCTCTGACGAGGCGTGAACATTCAAGTATTGCAACCAGCCTTTGATCGAAAGTTCGCCAAAACCATTGTGCTCGACTTTCGCGTTTGGGTTTTGCTGTTCGACCAGTTTTGCAACCCGCAACGTCTCGAGGCGTGTGTTTTTAAAATCCTCGAGCAAGGCTGTGAAGTCACTGTTTGGGTCTGGGTGATAATCTTTTTGCCCGTCCGATTTGAAGGCTTCGCCCAGTGCAACTTTAAGGCGTTCTGTGCCCCAACGTTCAATGCCAATGATGTGCCGCAATGTGGCGCGGTGTTTCTCGAGATTCTGAGGTTTCACGGCATTGATGCGGGTTGCGATCAGACCTTGTGACTTCTCGAGTTTTGCCGTCAGTTGGTCAAATGATTGCTTTTGGGCTGGGTTTTCAACAAACAACGGAACGATCAGTTTCAAGGCGGTTTCTCGAAGTCCCATGTTTTTAGTTTAAGGCTTTATGCGTGAACAAACCATGAATTCGCTTCTCGAGTTATTAATTTTGCTTGCCTGCCCGCAATAAGTGAATTGCACTTGGCACGACCCCAGCCAGAATCCCCACAGCAATCACCACGTAAATGTATTTCTCGAGGTCAGGAATTAACCCTCCAAGAATGTAACCAGCAGCGGGAATGCTTGTTCCCCACAGCACGCCACCAGCAATGCTTAATGGTAGAAACTTTGAGTATGGCAGTTTGGTCACGCCTGCCATTGTTGGTGCAAAAGCCCGTACCACGGGAATAAACCTGGCGATGATAATAGCAATTAAGCCGTATTTGTCGAAGAATGCTCGAGCGCGGGTGACATTTTCGGGGTCAAAGAATCGGGATTGAGGACGACTGAAAACTTTTGGACCAGCAGTATAGCCAATAATGTAACCAAGTTGATCGCCTAAGATCGAACCTGTAGCGCAGACAAACATGGTGATTGGTAATGACAACGTGCCACTTTTTGCCAGAATGCCTGCCATTAAAAGCAAGCTATCGCCAGGGAGGAAAAAGCCGATCAGTAAGCCTGTTTCAACAAAAATAATGCCAAACATGCCCAGATAACCAAAACTTTGAATCAGATTTGCGGGTTCAAACATGATTAAGTTATACCAAGCCGGGTGTGAATACACCACGAATAAATATCCCAGGTTTAAACAAGCAGTGTCTCGAGCAATTTTGGTAAATGGGTTAAATCGCAGGCAGCACAGGTTTTTTTGAGGCTGGTGGCGATACAGGCGGGAATACTTGGGTGCTCGAGCTTGGGCGTTAATACTGACTCGAGGTGTCCTGTCGTCCAAGCTTGGTAATTTCCAGACTCAAAGTAAGTCATGCCAGTGCTTGTTGTAACTTGTTCGGGTTGATTGGTGACTGCTGCACCTCGAGTTGCAATACCAGCACAATTCATTTCAAGGGACACCACAATGTTGGGTTGATTTGCTTTGATGACCGCCTCAAGTGGCGCGGCGTGAAGTTGCTCTGGAATGGCGAGCAGAATGCTCCCTTTGAAGCTCGGCAGGGTTTGTAAAACTTGCAGGGTGTTTTCAGCATTCTCGAGGTCTGCAATCACCATGACGCTCCGCCCACCGCTTCGTCCCTCGAGCGTGGCGATCAGCGTACCGAATTCATCCGTCCATGAACGATGAATTTCAATTTCCGTAGGGGCGCATGGCAATGCGCCCGATTTCGTAGGGGATGGTCTCAGACCATCCCCCGTCTCAGCATGGTTTCTTGGCACATGCCCACCAAAATCTTGAACGGTGCGAGGTGTTAACGGTGCGCTTCAAACAGCATTTCGGGATGCCATTGCACGGCAAGCAAACCTTCACTCTCGAGTCCCTCAACCAGACCGTCAGGACTCCAAGCATTGACGGTCAAACCTGGCGCGGGGTCTTTGATGCCCTGATGGTGAAACGAATTGATACGGATTGTGTCACTCCCGTAAGCAGCCTCGAGTTTAGAACCTGCCGCCAGCCTGGCACGGTGTCCGTAAGCGGGTGGCGCGGCGGTTTGGGCGTGGTCAGCCCAGATGCCAGCAACGTTGGGCAGGTGTTGGTACAGCGTGCCACCTTCGGCAACATTAATCAGTTGAAACCCTCGGCAAATGCCTAGAATCGGTTTTTTGGCGGCTCGAGCGAGGTTGTACAGCTCAAGTTCAAATTCGTCGCGGGCAGGGTCTATTTCGCCAAGTCCAGCCTCGTGGTCTTGTCCAAAGTATTCGGGATCAACGTCCACGCCGCCCGAGAACAGCACACCGTCGAGCGTCTCGAGTTGCAAACTTTGCGTGCCTTGCAAGACAGGCAAGAAGACTGGCAAACCGCCAGCCTCGTGTACCCCGCGTGCATAAGTCAGTGATGTACCATTCCAAAGGCGGCGCAGGCTGCCTTCCAGGGTTTGAGAAACGGTGATACCAATTTTGGGTTTCATGACGCACCTCTCCAAGGTTAGAATAACAGTTCTCGAGCAAACTCGAGGATGTTAAACTCTGCTGGTTAGGGTTTATTCAGGAGACTTGTGCGTTTTTTAATGCTGGCTGATATTCATGCGAACATCGAAGCCCTAGAGGCAGTGCTCGAGGATGCCAAATCGCGGCAGTACGACATGGTTATTTTTTTGGGTGATGCGGTGGGTTACGGTCCTGACCCTGGGGCAGTGATTGATAAGCTCGAGGAACTGGGTGCGCGTTGCATCCTGGGCAACCACGAAGCCATGATGCTAGGTTTACCCAATGCCGAAGTCTTAGATGGTCCTGCCGGGCAAGCGATTCGTTGGCAGCGCGAGCGTTTGAGCGTGCGTCAACTTGACCTTTTAAGAAAATATGCCGAACGCCGCAAGTACAGTGGTGTAAATCAAGATGCTGCCTCGAGTGTTACCGAAGCCATTCCCAGCGAATTTTTCATGGTGCACGGTTCGCCATTTAATGTTTTTGATTACATCGACAATCTCGCCAACGCTCGAGCGGCGTTTACGGCGTGGGGTGGCAGGATTGCCTTCGTTGGACACACCCACAAACCTGGAGTGTATGCCACGATCAACGGTCCAACTGGCGAATGGACGCGCTGGCAGGGTATGGAAGACGAGCACAACCGCTTGCCGATGCCACCCAAAGCCCGTTGGATTGCGAATCCTGGCAGCGTCGGTCAACCCCGAGACGGCAACCCACATGCCAGTTATGGCATTTACGATTACGCCAAAGGTGTGTTCGAGGTTCACCGCGTCAAGTACGATCTCGAGGTCACCCAGCAAAAAATCAGGGCGGTGGGTTTACCAGACATGCTGGCGGCACGGCTCGAGGTTGGGAAATAATTTTAAATGTACCCAAAAAACTGGATTTTTGAGTTTTCAAGGTTTAGACTTTTTTTATGCAACGGGTCGCAGATTTAACCATTGAAGAATTTCGTGCCATTATTCGGGAAACCGTGATTGAGGCGATGCTCGAGCAAGACCCTGATGTGGGTCTTGAACTCAGTGATGAAGCGGTAGAAATTTTGTCGCAACCACTTGAAACCAAAGACTGCATTAGTATCGAGGATTTAG
>JANMUC010000779.1:0-9218 GCA_031391225.1 Deinococcales bacterium | reverse complement strand
TGGCATTCAAGACATCTCGAGCGGCAGGGCAGCGTTCATTACGGGTTTGAATGTGATTTTTGTACCGCTCGCGCTTCCGTTTTTGGGAAAATCCGTGCCGAAAGTCGCGTTTCTGGCAGCTTTTTTGGCACTGGCTGGAATTGGCGTGATGAGCTTTGACACCCAAACCCTGAAGTTTTCGCTCGGTGATCTTTGGACGCTGGGATGTGCCATCAGTTACGCCGGTTATGTGCTGCTCTTAGACCGCGTCTCGAGCCGTCACTCGAGTTTGCAGTTATCTGCCGCCCAAGTCTCGGTCGTCGGGGTTCTGGCTGGCTTGTGGGCGTTACCAGGCTTACTCGAGCATGGAATTCCCAAAGCCTTGTACGGCTCGAGTTTGCTGCCCGTGCTTTATCTTGGCTTGATTGCCGCAGGGTTGACGACCTTGCTGCAAACAACCGCCCAAAAAGCCGTGCCAGTCTTTCAAGCCGCCGTGCTCTACTCGCTCGAACCAGTGTTCGCGGCGGTGTTCTCGTACTGGTGGTTGGGCGAGGTTTTAAACCTGAACGGTTGGATTGGCGCGGGATTGGTCTTGCTCGCCATGATCCTCTCGCAAATTCCAACTCGAGAAACGGCGGGTGAGGCTCGAGATTTAGAAGCGGCTTGACTCAAGCATTGATAAATTTCAACCATAATTTGAAGTTGCGACTTGGATTCTTTCAAGCTTCAAATCCCAAACTGGCATACAAAAATACGATCCCTTGCGTAGGGGTTAGGCATGCCTAACCCCTACAGGACATTGATTTCCAAACACTTGAAGAGAAGTTGAAATGCAAACAGCCATCAATTTGAACCAAGAAATCTAACACAACTCGAAGGGCAATCACTGCGAAACACGTTACGTTTTCAGCCCGATATCAATACCGCATTTGGCTCTGTACATACGGCATCCTCGAGTGATATCGTGTGACGTCTTTATTCTGACATTCTATAATTTAAAACTCCAATCGTCTGTGACGCAATAAAAGAGGGGTCAACATGGATAAGATCGTGGTGCGTGGCGCTCGAGAGCACAACCTGAAAGACATCACCCTCGAGCTTCCCAGAGATAAATTTATTGTCATGACTGGCGTTTCGGGTTCG
Source organism: Deinococcales bacterium (assembly GCA_031391225.1). GTDB lineage: Bacteria > Deinococcota > Deinococci > Deinococcales > JAAFIG01 > JANXTZ01. The sequence goes on along the minus strand of JANMUC010000779.1, from coordinate 8,096 downwards.
GGCAAAAGTACGCTGGCGTTCGACACGATTTACGCCGAAGGTCAGCGTCGTTACGTCGAGAGTCTTTCGGCTTATGCACGGCAATTTTTGGGTTTGATGGAAAAACCCGATGTGGATGCCATTGAAGGACTTTCACCTGCCATCAGCATTGACCAGAAAACAACCAGCCACAACCCTCGCAGCACGGTTGGCACGGTCACAGAAATTCATGATTATTTAAGACTTCTTTACGCTCGAGCGGGAACGCCGTACAGCACCTTGACGGGGCGAAAGGTCGAAAAGCAGTCGCCGTCCGAAATCACCGAACGATTGATGCGCCGTGAAGAGGGTACAAAAGCCATGATTCTCGCGCCAATTGTGCGTGGAAGAAAGGGCGAGTACCGCAAAATTTTTGCCGACCTGAAAAAAGATGGTTACGCTCGAGCACGGGTGGACGGCACGATCTACGAACTCGATGAAGCCGCAAAATTAAAACTCGAGAAATACGAAAAGCACGACATTGATTTGGTGATAGACCGTCTGGTGATTAAAGAATCAGACCGCTCCCGCATTTCAGAATCGCTCGAGCTGGCACTTCGCAAAGGCGAGGGACTGGCACGGGTTTTGTTTCCCGACCTCGAGATTGAAGAGCTGTACAGCGAAAAATTTGCCTGCCCCGAAGGTGGCTCGGTGCTTGAAGAACTCGAGCCAAGGTACTTTTCGTTCAACAATCCTTACGGCGCTTGTCCGACCTGCACGGGCTTGGGCACAAAGTTTGAATTCGATGCTGAACGAATTATTGGCGATGACCGCTTAAGCATTGCAGAGGGTGCAATCACCCCCTGGAAAGGACGCGATGGCGAAACGATTTACTACTGGGACAGGCTTCGTGCGCTGTCCGAGCATTTGGGTTTTGACCTGAAAACACCCTGGAAGGATCTTCCCGCAAACATTCAGCACACCATCATGCACGGCTTGGACGAACCATTTGAAATTGTTTACAAACGCAACGGCAAAGAAACGTTTAGGTTTAAAGGCGAATACGAAGGCGTAATCCCGAACCTTGACCGTCGTTTCAAAGACACCGAAAGCGAATACATCCGCGAAAAACTGGGCGAATTGATGCTCGAGAAACCCTGCCCAAGTTGCGCTGGCAGCCGATACAAACCCGAAGTCCTGGCGGTGCGCGTGGCAGGGTTAAACGTTGCCGAGGTCGGGCGCTTTAGCGTGCTCGAGGCGAAACGCTTTTTCATTGCGATGAGTGAGAGCAACGCCGTGCCAGTTGGTGTAGAACTCTTAAAACGTCACAAGATCAAACTCGAGACGGTCGCCGAACCAAAAGAAATCAATGAGTTAAACGGTTTTGGCTCGCAAATAGCCGCGCCGATCATCCGTGAAGTGCTCTCGAGACTCAGTTTTCTTGAGAATGTCGGGCTGGAATACTTGTCACTTGACCGCAGCGCGAATTCGCTTTCTGGCGGCGAGGCACAACGTATTCGGCTTGCGACCCAAGTCGGTTCGGGCTTGACGGGCGTGCTTTATGTGCTTGACGAACCGAGCATCGGATTGCACCCGAAAGACAATGAACGCCTGCTCGTGACATTGAAAAACTTGCGCGACCTTGGCAACACCCTGATCGTGGTCGAACACGACGAGGACACCATCCGCGAAGCCGACTGGGTGGTGGACTTGGGACCTGGTGCGGGGATTCACGGTGGGCAGATCGTCTCTGAGGGCACACCAACCCATGTTGCCAATGACCCAAAATCCTTGACGGGCGCGTACTTGCGGCTCGAGAAATATGTACCGATTCCCGAAAAGCGCCGCAAAGGAAACGGCAAATTCTTGCGCGTGAAGGGTGCGAAAGAGCACAACCTCAAAAACGTCAGCGTTGCCATACCACTCGGCACAATGACCGTGATTACTGGACCGAGCGGATCGGGCAAGAGCACCCTGGTTCACGACATTCTGCACGCCGTTCTCGCCAAAGAACTCAACCGCGCCAAAACCATGCCAGGACGCTTTGAAAGCCTGGTCGGACTTGAAAACCTCGACAAAGTAATCCAGATTGACCAGTCGCCCATTGGACGCACGCCGCGCAGCAACCCAGCCACCTACACGGGCGCGTTCACCGACATCCGCGATCTGTTCACTCGAGCGCCCGAAGCCCGAAAACGCGGTTACGGACCCGGACGATTCAGTTTCAACGTCAAAGGTGGACGTTGCGAGGCGTGCAGTGGCGACGGCACGGTCAAAATCGAGATGAACTTCCTGCCCGACATTTACGTTTCCTGCGAGGTCTGCAAGGGAGCGCGGTACAACAAAGAAACGCTCGAGGTCAAAGTCAAAGGCAAATCCATTGCCGAAGTGCTCGACATGACCGTGGCGGAAGGACTCGAGTATTTTGCCAACATTCCAAGCGTGCAACGAAAACTCCAACTGATGCAGGACGTGGGCTTGGATTACATCAAACTTGGGCAATCCAGCCCCACGCTGTCCGGCGGCGAGGCGCAACGCATCAAACTCGCGTCGGAACTTTCCAAACGCGCCACGGGCAAAACCATTTACATTCTGGACGAACCCACCACGGGCTTGCATTTTGAAGACGTGCGAAAATTACTCGAGGTGCTGCAACGCCTGGTCGAAGCGGGCAACACGCTGGTCGTGATCGAACACAATCTTGAAGTGATTAAAACCGCCGATTGGATTGTGGATTTGGGACCCGAAGGCGGCGACAGAGGCGGCGAGATCGTGACTGAAGGCACACCCGAAGCGGTAGCGCAACACAAGAGCAGCCACACCGCCAGGTACTTGAAACACGCGCTCGAGAATACGCCGCAAGTGAAGGTGATGAGGGGTAAGGGGAAGCTCGAGAAACTCGCAGCAGATTGAAGGGACTAAACTGGTGAACTTTCTCCATTGTTTTGTGCGACCCAAAAGCCATTTGTCTTCATTTTGACCTTGACAATAACCACAATTTGCTTTACATTGCTGGACATAGCGCCCTTGGCTACGCCTTTGCAAATCATTTCGCAAATGGCAAACCCAAGGGCTTTTTCTATTCGCAAAGGAACACCATGCCAACAGCCATCCTTGTAGACGGTGCTTTTTTCATCAATCGCTTTCGGGTGTTGTACGGCTCTGGGCATTCTGCCGAAGACACGGTGAAAGAACTCTACAAGATGTGCATGACGCACCTGACCCAGAACAGCAAACGACACGAGCTTTACCGAATTTTCTTTTACGATTGCCCGCCGCTCACCAAAAAAATACACCACCCAATCAGCAAGAAACTGATTGACTTTGGAAAAACTGATGTTGCAAAGTTCCGAACAGAGCTACACGAATGTTTGCGACGACAACGCAAAGTTGCTCTTCGCCTCGGTTATTTAGACGACAATTACGCCATTTGGCGACCTCGAGGCGATAAACTTAAAGAACTCCTGAGTGGCAAGATTAGCCTTGCAGACCTGACTCCAGACGATGTGATCTACGAAGCCAGACAAAAAGGCGTGGACATGCGAATTGGAATTGACATTGCATCTTTGGCGTACAAACGTCAAGTCGATCAGATCATTTTGGTTGCTGGTGACAGCGATTTTGTACCCGCCGCCAAACTTGCCCGAAGAGAAGGCATTGACTTTTTGCTCGACCCGATGTGGAATCCAATTCGTCCAGATTTGCATGAGCACATTGATGGTTTGCGAAGTACCGCCCCTCGAGCACAACCCAAATCAAGCAGGACAAGCACCACCACGACTGTACAAACCACTGTTTTCGCTTCGGAGGTTTCCGAACTCGCTTCAGATGAAGGTGATGAAGGGTAAGGGGAAGCTCGAGAAACTCGCGGCAGATTGAGGATGGATTCTGAAGTCCTCGAGTTTTGCTATTTAGTTTTCTGCATACGAATGAATTATGATGCAGGCGTAATTATTTGCAACAAAACAACGTGAGCGTTATGATTATAGAAGAATATGGGCATCCCGTTTGCCAGATTCTGAAAGGAGGTAAGCAAATGTCGAAAACTAAAACGGTACAAATTGGACGCAATGCTGGAACTGGTAAGTTTGAAACAGTTAAGCAAGCTCTCAAACACCCAAAAACATCCGTTGTCGAAACTATCAAAAAACCAAAGAAGTAATCCTCTCAGTCTGAACCACTGAGAGGATTGATCCTGGGGTTGCGCCATACCACACGGCAATATTTGGAAACGGGACACCAAACAACCCCAGGAATTAACACTGGATAAACTAGTTGTTTGATCTGCAAAGTTATCACAATCTTCAATTTGAAGCAACCTAAGCAGAATCAAAAATATTTTTTTGCAATGTCCTTTAGATAATAAATAGAGTAGCATGTAAAGATATTTGGCAACGTAAAAAGATCAAATATTCAGCTATCAGGGTTGGAAACATTACTGAATTTTTGTTAAACCCGCTAACCACACACCACCCAGTGACAGAGGCTCGATTTATATGTTCAACTATTTTAAACCTAAAGTAGACGAAAAAACTAAGAAAATGGCAAACATTGCTGCGAAAGCACTGTGTTTTCCTGGCTTTGAGCAAATTATTATCAACACCGCGCAGAAGTACCCAAACCATCTTCTCGTAGACGGGGCACGAAATATTTCAAATAGTGCTAACGAAATGTTCCCAGTGATTGGAAGTGCTGAAAGTGTTTTTAATTTGTTTGAGAATTTTATTGCACATCCTGTACGCATATTTCTTTTAGAGGCTTTCAAGCAAGATCCTTCAGGTGCTACATTTCACACAATTTCTAGTCATATTTACATGTTCATTAATCTTCTTGCGGATGAGGCTAAAACTAAACCTAATCCAAGGGCATGGTTTGAAGGTTTTTTTACTCTAAATTCATCAATTATTAACCCTTTTATTTTTTCTATTATTCCCCAACAATGGATTGTACGATCTATCTCGAAAATTGAGCATCTTAACGATTATTTACTTAACAAAAATGTTAATCTTGCCACGTACACACTTATATATTCACAGTTCTATGCGTATAAGCTACTTGATGTAGTAACCGATTTATATAATCCAACTTCACCTGATAGTAGCTTCGATTCAGGACTTGATATTCTTCGAACTAACCCATTACCTAAAACATCTGTATACTCTGGTGCGATATTCGCTTTTATCGGAAGTAAAATAAACTCTTTGATAAATTCAGGAAATGAAAATAATGCTTTGTTACTTGCAAATATTTTTGAAGATCAATTTGAGAACGCATTAATTATTTATGACTATAGGTATAAAGAATGCAGTGAAAAGTACCAGAATAGTTCTATGTCTTCAACATTTGTTAACGATTTATTTCTTTATGAAACCAAGGATTCGCCTGCGATCCAGTGGCTTTTGTCTCCCGAGAGTGGCATACTCCGCAGGTTAAAGCTAACTGGGCACTTGGTTGCTGACATCGTGAGTCTCGGTACTATTGACCCATAAATATAAGTCGTTTGTTCCATAAGTATTCAGAGATTCTCAAGGAATTATCGTAAGATATTTTAGGGAATGTATCTACCCTGTTGGAGACAGCTTTACAACTTGAGTAAATCACAAAAACACCACGCTCGAGACTCCAAAAAACACTCCCAGCTTTTTCGCTGTTGCTTTGCTGATCCCCCGTTTGCCAGCAAGAATCTGTGACAGTGTGCTTTGTGCGACCACACCAGCTTTCTCGAGTTTTTTGGTTCGCGTGATGCTGGGTTTGATGGACACGATGCTTGCTCGAGAAACCAAGAACGGCATTTAACGCATTGTGATGTTTGAGACATAAATCCCAAACGAGTGTGCTATCCTTTCCTCAGTCAAGAACGGACAAATTATCCCTGAGCCGTTCTACAGCCACTTATAAAGGTGGCTTTTATTTTGGCTCTTTTTGTGTCTCGAGCCACTGTGTGAAGTGTTCCCGTTGTGATGTGTACAGAAGCGTCCCGAACTTTGTCTGATCTGACAAGAAGATGACGTGGCGCGAAAATGTAAAAGGGTTGAGTTTTAAACCTTTAGCAGTTTGGTATTGAACAACCAAATCAAAACAATCATCGAAGATTCCGAGCATTTTCGACACATTCATTTCCGTGTCTTGCGTCAGTACCTGACTTAAAAACCTGTCCAGAGCACGGGTTTTAAGCTCGCCTTCGGGAAACCTAGACCCAAGGAGTGCTGCAAATTCCAGTGCATCCAGAGACTTTGACTGTGTGAGGATTGTCGAATCGCGTGCGTCTATGCTTTCCTGAAATTGCTGTATGAGTTGGGTATTTTCATTCCTGATTGACAGAAACTCACGATCCGCCAGTTCAAAGAGCGCCGAAAGTACGTTGATCCTACGTTTCAGTTGAATGGGAATGTTTTTCTTGTATTGAATTTTGTGGTCAACGGCACTCCAAGAGTCTTGGATAATGGTACGAATCTGAACCTCGAAGTTGTGTAGCGGGAATTTCTTGTATTCGGAAAGCCCGATGCGGTTCGCACCCAATCTCAAATCCATATGGAGTGCTTGATACCCGAAGACATTTTCAGTTCCCTGTATCTGCGATATTTTGTCGGTTTTCTCAAGAACATTGAACTCATTGGACAGGAGGCGCACAATTTCGGCAATTTCATCCGAGTAAATGCACACAACTCTAAGTCCAATCAGGTCTGAAATATGACTTCTGATTTCGTAAGCTGTCCCTTGCTGCTCGAGTGTTGTCCGATACTTTCTCTGAAATTTCCGAACACACTCGTCCTTCCTTTTCAACCGACTCGATATCTGCAAACTACTGTATTCGCCGTAAGGTTCTAGTGTGGCTCTCGCTAGGTTTTCGTAGCAAGTCGTAGCACTTTTTAGCAGGGCAAGATTATCCCTGTAGAAATCAAGGAAACGAGCTTCTTCTTCGTTGTAATTCAGAGATGGCATCCTGACCAATTATACACTGCTCGACTCGTTTTTCTCTGGTGTCCATGCAGTTTAATGGATTGTTACACGACAAAACTAACTTCGGCAATTTTCGCGTCGTCACAAAAACGCGGGCGCTCGAGACTCCAAAAAACACTCCCAGCTTTTTCGCTGTTGCTTTGCTAATGCCTCGTTTGCCAGCAAGAATCTGTGACAGTGTACTTTGTGCGACCACACCAGCTTTCTCGAGTTGGACTTGGGTTGCGTTATGCTGGGTTTGATGTACGTGATACTCGCTCGAGAAACCCAGGATGGCATTTGATGCGGTGGTCAACTTTTCAGTACCAAGGGCAAGTTTATGACTTGACGCACCTTGACCAGTTTGATCATATTTTTGTGATTCCAGAGGCGGGTTCGTACCCAATCACTATTCGTTTTAGTCACCATTGTTTTACGGAACACTCGAGCTTAACCGATGACCCAGATTTGTTTTTTACCGTTGGAAAAGAACAACGAACCTTTGACTTGGTGCGTTGGCAATTCTCGCAGCGCTTACCAGAAATCATCAAAACCCTTGAAGCTCGATTTATTTCGCACACCGACCATCAAAGCTTTTTTACGATTGAATTGATAGATGACCAGGGGCGGTCACGGGATTACGAGGTGTACTTTGAAGTCACTCGAGACAACAAGACAAAACGCCTTTATCTGACTGTCAAAAGTGCTTATCTTCGTGACCAGGATCGAATAGCTGATCGTCCCAAATCGCGTAAGATTCGCTTGGCTGTCATTTTGCGAAATGTGCAGCAAAACAAACCAATCCGAACGCAATAAAAAAGCCCGCTCGAGCGGACTTTTAAAAGTACCTTCCCTTGTCTCTTGGGTATTTCCAGACCAGCTAGAAACCTTAAAAGGTGGACACCAGAGCACTTGGTTGCCCAAGTTGGGGTTATACCCTAGCGGCATGACTTTAGCACAAAACTGACAAAACGTCAGTAAAACTGACATTTCAAATTCTCGAGCCATCACAAAAACACAATGCTCGAAGCGCTAATGGAAGATACCCCACTTACATGGTAGGGCAAACGCACTAGTGAGAAACATGAAAGCCTAGTAACCTTAATGCGTAATCACTATCTCGAGCCGCACGAACTCGTTTACGTCGAACAGACACTGTTTTATCCGCATCCAACGACAAAATATTCAACACCATCCTC
>JANMUC010000750.1:0-15151 GCA_031391225.1 Deinococcales bacterium | reverse complement strand
GGGTACAACCATGAATGCAGCCATGTTTTACAAAAGTTTTTCGAGATTGCCAATTCAAGCACGGCTTGGGAATCTGGCTGTCACCATTAACAGGCTTGCAGATTCGCTCGAACAACATCAAAACCAAGAAGGCACAAAAGGTTTTGCTCGAGAAGCCATGTGGTTTATTGAATGGACAGCTTTAGAAGTGAATCTCGAGATTCAAACAGAACTGATTGACATGCAGCGTCAACTTGCACAATGGACTCGGCAATGGAATGACACTTGGAATACGCTCGAGAAAAGTAACAAAATGAAAATTGAAACTCGAGTGATGTCGAATAAACTTCTTGAATGGTCAGGTTTAAACTAAACTCGAGACGAGGTGACATCATGAGCATCAAAGAAAAATTACATCAAAAAATTGACACCATGACCGAAGCCAACCTCGAATGGTTAAACGGAATTCTCGAGACAGAAGAATACCCTGATGTTCGAGTGCAACGAACCCCAGAGGATATGAACGAAATCAGGGCTTTACTGAAAGAATTATCTGCACCAATGTCGCTCGAGCAAAAAACGGCTTTCAATGAAGCGATGTAAAAGTCAAAGGAGGTTGTATGTCAGTTGCCGAGATTGTTAATTCAGTAGAAACTTTAAGCCATTCAGAATGGAATGAGTTATGGCAAGTTCTGGAGAAAAAACGGGCTTATGAGTTAGCACTAGAATTCAAAGCTACTCTTGGCGAAACTTCCGAAATTTACACACCACTTGATTCTTACGACGCAGCAGCAGCACTGGCAAAATTTTTAGAAAGCAACGAATGAAAGAAGCTGTTTTTTCCTATCAAAAAATAGATGCGTTTTCAATGATGCCAATAATACCTTTGCGACTCGAGCATGGCGTTTCTGAGATCAATACCGAAGCACTCATTGACAGTGGTGCTTCAGTTAATGTTATGCCTTATCAAATTGGTTTGGATTTGGGTTTAGATTGGAATACGTGTCCAGTTGGAACGTCTTTAGGTGGTAATTTGTCAGCAATAGAAACCAGATTGGTAGTTGTGCAAGCTTTTATTGCCGATTTAAGCAAAGTTAAACTTGGTTTTGTTTGGGTAAAAAGCGATCACTCGAGATTATTACTTGGTCAGAACAATTTTTTCAAACATTATAGTATTTGTTTTTCAGGGACAAAACTGAAAATCCTAATTTCCAAAGAAGAATAAGTTTAGCAGAACCCGAGTTTGCGTAATCTCGAGAAAATACAGGAGGTTGTTATGACTTTACGTGAAGAAGTTCAACAGCAAATTCAGTACGCTTCAGAAGCAACTCTCGAGCGTGTCAAAAGTATTCTCGAGGAAGATGACGAATTGCTTGAGGAAGCTTGGCATCGTGAAGTTATTACCGAACGACGCAATGACGAAACTGTTCGGATGACATTGGATGAACTTAAAAAGCAATTGGGTCATCAATAATGGCGTATATCCTAGAATTGAAAAAACGCGTACTGAAAGACATTGAAAGTTTACCCCTTGAAATTCAGCAACGAATCTTGGAAGAAATTGCAGAACTACTTGAGAATCCTTTGAAACATGGTGTTATCAAACTCACAGATCAAGATTCGTACAGAACTCGAGTTGGAAATTATCGAATTGTGTTTAATGTTGATAACGAAAATCAAGTATTGACACTTGTAACTGTGGATCATCGAAATAAAGTTTATAAAAAATAGCGCGTATCACGAGTTTGCATAATCTCGAGAATTGAATTTTAGGAGGTAAGTATGATCGCAGCGCATCAGCAAATAACCGATGAAACAGGTCAAATTTTTGTATTGTTGCCACTCGAGGAATACCAAGCACTTTTAGGCGTTTATCCTGATGAGGACGAAGAGTCAAGTGCTAAAGAAGCCAATGCAATTCACGAAGGACTAGTCGAAATTGCGAATGGTGAAACTCTTTCTGCACAAAAAGTCGCAACTCAACTTAGGTACGCATAATCTCGAGGATTGGATAGAAACAAGTTAAGTTAAAATTTCTGAAAGGTAAAATATTAAAATGTTCAAAATCAAAACGCCGTTTTTATCTAAATTTATTTCACTTGCTATATTAATTTCACTTTCAGCCTGTACGCCAAATATCACAAACTCAAATTCTTCTTTTTCAAGTTTTCCCATAAGTCTTGATGTTGGAAAAACTTACTTACTCGAAGTTCAAGCGCCCGAAAGTACCATTAAATTTGTATCAAAGCTTGAAATCACTCGTAAATTAAATTCGGAGACTGGACGGGATGGTGTGTACATAAGTTCTGAAGCAACGATAGGAGGGTATAAAGCTCGGGTTTCCGAAAGATCCAACATTAACGGAATTGGCATAATAATTTTCGTTAATCCAAAAGCTGTTATTAATTTAGATGGATCAGTATATGAACGTACTGACAGTATTAGCTGTGACCTTATGGCAACGGATAAAAATAGTTATTTTACGGGAGAATCTTCATTACAAGAAGATTTACCAAAAGGGATTTGTGCTTTGTCCGAAATTAACTCAAGTGGAGTGTTTAAAGAAAACAGTTCAATAGTTGAGTTACGACAAGAATTTACTAATGAACGATTATTAGGTACTCTAAATATCTCTAAAGCATCTGTTAAATTGGGAGAGACTTGGAAAATAACTGCAATTCCTCCAAATCAGTCATCCCCAATTACCTTTACTGCGACAGTTACAAGTCCCTACAAAAAACTTTTTGATGACTCAGTAAACATTGCAGTAGCTGAAGTAACTTTCCCAAATGGTTTAGGATACGTCACCACACAAACTGGTTTCTATAACACTGGAGGCTTAAAGTCCACATACGAACGAGGATACGCAAATTTTACTTTTTTCCTAAATCCTAGTGTAATAAGAACTGTTGACTTGCTAGGGAAAAATGGCAATGAAAAATATATTTCCTGCTCCGCCGATTTCTTTGAAAGCCCAACCAGTGCTCTCGATGGTCGTGTCTACGCAACAACCGGCAAAGAAGATTATGTAGCAAATGAACTTCGTACTTTCCTTCCATATGGCGAATGTTCTGTTCAAAAAATAAAATAAATCAATTCTTTTAAGGAAAATAATGACCCAACTAATCCAATTCCCCTTCACCATCTCGAGCTTCAACGAACCCGCATGGCTCGAGAAATCCCGTGTTTCCGCCCTCGAGATTTACCATGACCGCAAAGTGCCTACAACGGCTGTGGAATCATGGAAGTACACCAACCTTCGTCGGTTCAAACCCGAAAATTTCAGTCCTGCACAACCCATGCCAGCCGTCTCAAGCCTTGATGAGTTGCCAGCAAAAATTCGTGATCGCCTCTCCTCTACGGACGCTGCGGGTCGGATTGTGCTTTCTGGCTCGAGCGTGATTTTTAAGGATGTACCAGCGGAACTCGAGGCGCAAGGTGTTATTTTCACAGATTTGAAAACAGCCGTCGAAAAACACCCAGAATTGGTGCAAAAGTATTTGTACAGCGTCGTGGGCGCGGCGTACCCAGCCCCTACCGCGCAGGCACTCGAGCGTTACGAAGCAATTCCCAATTTAGACGAGGACAAGTTCACGGCACTGAATGCTGCACTTTGGGACAACGGTTTTTTCTTGTACGTGCCTAAAAATGTCGAACTCGAGTTGCCGCTTGGTGGTTTCCGCTACCTCGACCAGGAGGGTACGTTTACGGCTTCGCGCACGTTGGTGGTACTCGAGGACAATGCGAAAGTAACATACATTGACGAGCAGGACAGCCCCGATTTGAAAGCCGCAAATTTTGGTGTGGTCGAATTGTTCCTTGGTAAAGGCGCGAACTTGCGTTACGTGGCAATTCAAAATTGGGGTCGTGGGTTCACGCACATTCAACGCATCAAATCGAATCTCGAGCGTGATGCAACCCTGAACAGTTTGTACGTGACGATGGGCGCGACCCTCAGCCGTTCGGAAGTCCAGACTGCTTTGAACGAGAATTCCAACTCGGAAATGCTTGCCGTGTACTTTGCCGACAAAGACCAGCACTTTGACCATTACACCTTGCAACACCACCAGAAACCTCGAGCACACTCGGATTTGTTGTTTAAGGGCGTGTTGACGGACAAGGCTCGAGGCGTATTTTCTGGTTTGATTAAAGTTGAATTGAACGCGCAAAAAACCGATGCGTACCAGAAAAACCGCACGCTCTTGCTTTCTGACGAAGCGCGAACGGACAGCGTGCCGCAACTCGAGATCAACGCCAATGACGTTCGTTGCTCGCATGGTAGCACCACTGGTCCGGTGGACGCGCAAGAACTGTTTTACTTGCGCTCAAGGGGCATTCCGAAGCCGATTGCCGAGAAAATGCTGGTCACGGCGTTCCTTGAGGATGTGCTGAACCGTGTGCCGTTAAAGAACGTGGTGAAATACCTCGAGAATGTGATTGCGGATAAGGTCGGAGCGCCAAAAGGCTTTAATCGTATTGAAACTCAGGAATAAGTTTTAAACCGTGAATGGCGAGGCGCAATCCTCGCCATTTTTTATGGCTCGAGTGTCAGGGTTGACAAGTTTTGTCTGTCATGTCACGCTTAGATCGTGCAAATCACTTCGAGCTATTTTTATGCGTATTGGTTCGGTTTCCCACCGGGCAGGCGTTGATTGTAGTTTGTCAAACCCGCCCAGCATTGCTGGGATTTTTTTTGGATCAAAAAGGAGAAATACCCATGCCACTCGAGAACATCAACATCGCCAGTTTCACGCCCTTGCCAACCCCAGGCGAGATCAAAGCCTTGCTCCCAACCTCCGAAGCCGCTCGAGTGACCGTGGAGAAGGCTCGAGCTGGAGTGCGGAACATCATTCGCAAAACCGATTCGCGCTTGGTGGTCATTTCAGGTCCTTGTTCGGTGCACGACGCACATCAGACGCTCGAGTACGCTGAGAAACTGGCGGCGCTTGCCAAAAAGTACGAAGACAAATTGCTGATTTTGATGCGAGTTTATGTGGACAAGCCACGGACCACCGTTGGTTGGCGCGGCTTTATGAATGACCCTGAAATGAATTTCACCAACGATTTTCTCGAGGGACTAAAGCAGACCAGGGATTTGATGATTAAAGTCAACGAGCTTGGTTTGGGTGTCGCTACCGAAATGCTCGACCCGTTCGCACCACAATTTATGTCCGATTTGGTTGCTTGGGGTGCGATTGGCGCAAGAACCACCGAATCGCAAACACACCGCACGATGGCAAGCGGACTGTCAATGGCAATCGGTTTTAAGAACAGCACCGAAGGCAACGCCCAAGTTGCTGTTGACGCGATTGTTGCCTCGAGCAGCCCACAAGTTTTTCTGGGTATTAACTCTGAGGGTCTGGCGAGCGTGGTGCAGACCAACGGCAATCCTGACGGTCATGTGATCTTGCGCGGTGGGCGAAGTGGCAAAGATTACGTCACAAATTTTGCCCCCAGCAATGTACTCGATGCGGGTGACAAAATGCGCGGCGCGAAACTGAATGCGGCTGTAATGATTGACTGCTCACACGCCAATAGTTCTTACGATCACACCAAGCAAAGCCTCGCCTGGACAGATGCGCTCGAGCAAAAGTTTGGGCAGCACAGCCACGATTTGGTCGGCATGATGATCGAATCAAACTTGCGTCCTGGGAAGCAAAGCATTCCAAGCGACCACGACAAATCCAAACTCGAGTACGGTGTCAGCGTGACCGATGCGTGCGTGGGTTGGGAAGAGACCCAAGTGATGCTCGAGCAGGCGTATAACATGGCTGGAAAGCAATTGGCGGTTAGCAATTAGCCAAAGACCAATCTCATATGAGTCTCGAGAAGGCTTGTTGAAGTGCTACTCGAAGAACAAATCAAAAATCTCGAGCATCCAAATCAACCGAACACTCGAGACTTTGCTATTGCTATCAACTAATTCCTATTCGCTTATTTACTTTTTGCCAGTCGCTCGAGCACCATTTTCGACACTGCACGCAATGTTTCAAACACGCCGCCGCCGCTCGAGGCTGCACCCTCCTGGAAGGGAAATTGTCCTTTAGGGTCTACCACCGCGCGAAGCATTTCAATCGGCATGGCGTCGGGCAGGTCGCGCTTGTTGAATTGCACAATCATTGGAATTTCGTCTAAAGACAAGTTGTATTCTTGCAAATTTTCGCGCAGGTTGCGCATGGATTCGGCGTTCGCGCGAAGGCGATTTGGTGCGCTGTCGGCAACGAAAATAATGCCGTCCACGCCGCGCAAAATCAGTTTGCGGCTGGCATTGTAAAAAACTTGTCCTGGAACGGTGTACAGGTGAAAACGAGTTTTAAATCCTTGGACTGTGCCCAAATCTATCGGCAAAAAATCGAAGAACAGGGTGCGTTCGTCTTCGGTGGCAAGCGAAACCATTTCGCCTTTGACGCTGTCGTCCACTTGTTTGTAAATCCATTTGAGGTTGGTGGTTTTGCCTGCAACGCCGGGTCCGTAGTACACGATTTTGCAATTGATTTCTCGAGCTGCGAAATTTATGGTTGACATTACATCCCCTTGAACAAATCGTCGAGTAAGGCGCTTGCGTCGAGGGCAAAGTCGTTGCCGAGGTTGGCATTGGTGGTTTCGACACTTCCGAGTGAGTCAATCAAGCCACCGATTTCTTCGATGGATTTTTTGGCGAACAGTTTGACACGTCCAATCGGTGCGGTTTCGTCAAAGATCACGACCAGCAAACCCTCGTCCGAAATTTCTTCGACGTACAAGCCGATACGTTCGCCTTGGTGAACCAGTTCGTTGAATCGGCGTTCACCCAAAAGTTTAGCCAGCGCACTGGTGGCGGCAGCGTTGCCAGCAATCAGCGTGGCGATGGAATCGAGCGTTGGTGGTTTGGGCGCCCAGAGTGCTTCACGGTGCGCCAGAACGAATCCTTTGCGGTCTACCAGCATGGCGTAACGAACATGTGCTTTGGTCAATAATTCATCGAGCGAAGCGGTGACTTTCGCAAATGCTTCCCCGTATAGTGCAATACTTGGCTCTATCATGTGAAAAGTATAGCAGGGTACACGGTTTCTCGAGTGCTTAAAATCACACAGCCAACTTTGATGAAGTTTGAGTAAAAGCAAATGTGCCGGGTGAGGGTTGAAATAGGGAGTTGTTGAGGATTTTCTCAGACTCTTGAGCTTGATGATCGTTAGCATGGATTGTGATCCGATTTGTTGTTTTGCTCCTTTTAACGGCTTTCTCGAGTGCCTTCGCCACACCCATCACTTTCGCTGGTGTGCCACTCATGCCAGCTTTGGAATCTCGAGTTGACCTGAAACCTGATTTGGATTTGATTCCAATCTCGAGTTTGGAACGTTTTGGCATCACAGTTTTACAATCAAGTTTGTCAGGGCAGTTAAGGTTGAAACGTGGCGGTTTGACGCTCGAGTTTGTGCCATTAAAAGGCTGGTCTGCACAAAACGAGGCGCTGACCTATTTGGAAGCTCCGCTGCCGCTTGAGAATCAAGTTTTTGTTCCAGTTCAAACGTTAACCGAACTTGGATTTACACTTACGCCCTCGAATGATCCAACCACCCAAAGCATCAACCTTGAGGCAGATCAGGACACGCCGTTTATCCCTTTGGGTGGTTTCGTGCAAGTTCTGGATGCTCGAGCGTCAAGAGGTCGTTCAAGCCGAGTGGCACTCGATGTTTCAAAAACCAGTCTTGCCAGTCTCGAGCAAGTCTCGAACACCAGAATTAAAATCTATCTTGAAAACACTTTTCTGAGCATGGGCAGACTCATTCCTGTCGGCGGTGAGTCACTTTCACGGGCGCGAATTGTGCCAGATGGTTTGAACAGCATTCTCGAGCTTGAAATTTCCAAACATGCAACGGTGCAACTTTCCAGCCTGAGCAATCCTGACCGTGTTGTGGTGGACGTGATAATTCCTGATGCGCCGAGTCCAACCCCTGGGATTGCGCCAAGTGGCATCAGCTATTTGATGAACAATCAATTACATTTGGTCACGCTCGAGGCTGGAAAGTACAAACCTCAAGTGGTCAGCGCAGGTATTGGCGGCGGCAAAACCGCCCTCGAGTACGCCGAGGACACCAATGCGGTGGTTGCGGTCAATGGTGGCTATTACGATGTCGCGCAAAGTTTAAGCGTAGATTTGCTCGTGAGCAACAATCAAATCCTCAGTTATGCCAGGGGCAACCGTGCAACGCTGGGATTGTTGACCGATGATCTGTTCGGGACTCGAGCGGTTTGGGGAACGCCGAAAGTACGACTCAATTTGGGTTTGAACGGCAAAACTCTTGTTGTAAACACCGCTCGAGCCGCGCCCCATCCACAATGGTTGACGTATTTTGTGGGCGATGGCTTTGTGCCAACAGGCAGTTTGGGATTTATGACGATGGTGGTTCAAGATGGCAAAATCCTCGAGCTTCACGATGAAAGTTTTATACCTACGCTAGGGCAAATTACCTTCAGTTTGAATCCATTGGCATTTCCTGGTTTTACAGCCAACGTAAATGACTTCATCACCATCAGCACCACTTGGTCAGACCCACTTTTCGCCAGCGCCCAAGACATTCTTGCCGCAGGACCAAAGCTCGTGACCAACGGCTTATACGCCGTGAATGCCTTAAGTGAAGGCTTTGACACCAGCAAAGAAATCTGGCGCAAAACCAAACAGGTTGCTATTGGCGTTGACCAGCAAAACAATTGGGTGGTGGCGTACCTCGAGTCTGGCACACCAGAAGAGTTCGCTCGAGCGCTTGTTGCGGCAGGTTTAAAAGAGGCGATGCGGCTTGATTCGGGCGGCAGTGCGCAAGTTTTTCTGGCGGGTGGAATGCTACCAAACAGCGCCGCTCGAGCAGTACCAAACGCGATTGTCTTTGTTCCAAGGTAAACCTCGAGCTTGTTGCGAGGTCTTGTCTCGAGTTGCAGGCTTCGGTAAAATCAGATTTAGAACGTAAGATGCTCGATACGTTTGATACAAGATATTTGTTCTATTGGAGGAAGAAAGAACCATGCCAAAACACGAATTTCAGACCGAAGTCAACCAATTGCTGCACCTCATCATTCACTCGTTGTACAGCCACAAAGAAATTTTTTTGCGCGAATTGATCTCGAACGCCAATGACGCGATTGATAAGTTTAAGTACGCGACCATCACGGACGAGAATTTTAAGCAAGTCACTTGGTTGCCGCGCATTGATTTGCGTTTTGATGACAGCGCAACTGAACGAACGCTCGAGATTGAGGATAACGGCATCGGCATGAACCAGACTGATCTGGTCGAGCATTTGGGTACGATTGCCAAAAGTGGTACAAAAAGCTTTCTAGCAGGGCTTTCGGGCGACGCGAAAAAAGATTCTAATTTGATTGGTCAGTTCGGCGTTGGGTTTTACTCGGCGTTTATGGTGGCGACTAAAGTCGAAGTGATTTCGCGTCGTGCTGGTGAGGTTGAAGCCTGGAAGTGGAGTTCGGATGGCAAGGGCGGTTATGATCTCGAGCCTGCCAGCAAAGAATCTCAAGGCACACTGATTAAATTGTATTTGAACGAAGAGGGCAACGAGTACGCCAACCGTTGGCAGCTCGAGCAATTGGTCAAAAAATACTCGAACCATATTGCCTTCCCGATTTTCTTACATTTTGAAAAAACCGAATACGGCAAAGACGGTGCTGAAAACACCAAATCTCAAGCAATCGAGCAAATCAATTCTGCCAGCGCGATTTGGTCGAGAAGCAAATCTGACCTAAAGGACGAGGATTACATCGAGTTTTTCAAATCGGGCAGCCACGGCGTCGAAAACCCGCTTTTTTGGTTGCATAACAAAGCCGAAGGAACGATTCAGTACACCAGTTTGTTGTTTATACCCAAAACCGCGCCGTTCGATTTGTATCACGCCAATTACAAACCAGGCGTGAAATTATACGTGCGTCGGGTATTTATTACCGATGACGACAAGGAATTGCTGCCGACCTGGTTACGCTTTGTACAGGGCGTGATTGACTCCGAGGATTTGCCGCTGAATGTTTCTCGAGAGATCTTGCAGCAGAACAAGATCATGAAAAGCATTCGCACAGCAACGGTTAAAAAGTTGATCTCGGAATTCTCGAGGATTGCCAGCGATGAAAAAGACACTTGGGATACGTTTATCGCGGCGTTCAACCGTCCGTTAAAAGAGGGTTTATACCAAGATTTTGAAAACCGTGACGCGCTTGCCGAATTGGTACGCTTTAAATCGAGTAAAGAATCTGGATTGACGGGTTTTGCGGAGTACCAATCGCGGATGCAGCCTGATCAGAAAGCGATTTACTTTATTACGGGCGGCACTGAAAACGTGCTTCGCGCCAGTCCGTTGCTCGAGGCGTACCGTAAAAAAGACATTGAGGTTTTGATTTGCGATGACGAAATTGATGACATCGTGATTCAAGGCTACGGACAGTACAAAGAACTCGAGTTGAAAGCTGTTAACCGTGGCGATGTTGCAGACGAGCTAAAATCTGAAACCGACGAAAAAGCCGCGCTCGAGGCTGCGCCCGTGATTGACCGCGTTAGAACCGCGCTTGCCAATCTGGTCAAAGATGTCAAAGCCTCAAGCCGTCTGCTCGAGAGTCCTGCTTGTGTTGTTACGGACGACACCGACCCAACCTTCCAAATGCAAGCCATGTTGCGCCAGATGGGACGCGAGTCGGAAATGCCAGCAACAAAGCCGATTCTCGAGTTAAACCCGAATCACCCGTTGATTGTGGGTTTAAAAGACGCATCGGATGAAACTTTGGACGACACCGCGCACGTGCTGTTGGTGCAGTCGTTGTTGCTCGAGGGGGCGGAAATTCCTGATCGGGTGGATTTTGTCAAACGGTTGAACCGTTTGTTGGGTTAAACGAAAAGTGAATTCTGTCGCCACCCTGTCTTGACCATAAAACGCACCTTCTTGATTCCAAGATGCACCTAACGGGCGGAATCGCTCACGGGCATGGTCGCTCATCCCCAACCCCTCTCCCGCCGTGCGGGAGAAGGGAGCTTTAGTGCTATCTTGAGAAACCAAAATACCGTGCTACAAATTTCAAGAACACGATATTGTGGAACTCCTGTACACTGTCTAGCATGTTCAACCGCGCAAAACTCGAGGAACACGAAAGACTAACTTTAGCGCCATATGCGGTTCTGAGTGCAGAATCCAAGGGGAGGTTACACCCCGAAGAAGAAAGCGCCTACAGAACGGTATTTCAAAAAGACCGTGACCGCGTGATTCACACGGGCGCATTCAGAAGGCTCGAGTACAAAACCCAGGTTTTTGTCAACACCGAGGGCGACCACTACCGCACGCGTTTAACCCACACGCTCGAGGTGGCGCAGGTGGCGAAAACCATTGCTAGGGCGCTTGGAGTAAACGAGGATTTAGCGGAAACGGTTGCACTGGCACATGATCTTGGGCATCCGCCGTTTGGTCATGCGGGCGAACGAATTCTGAACGAATTGATGCAAAATGCGGGTGGGTTTGACCACAACAAACAGTCTTTCAGGGTGGTGACCAAACTCGAAAAACGGTATAAAGATTGGGACGGACTTAACCTCGCGTGGGAAACACTGGAAGGCATGGTTAAGCACGAAACCGAATCGGATTTAACCGAAGTGCAGGCGTTTGAAGCAACTTGGATTGCGTCGCTCGAGGCGCAGATCGCCAACATTGCGGATGAAACGGCGTACAACACCCATGATTTGGATGATGGTCTGCGCAGTGGTTTGTTGTCGAACAGCATGTTACTCGAGTTAAAAGTCTGGCAGCGTTTCACCTCGGAGCTTGGTTTTGATCCTAAGCAAGTCAGTGAATTTGAACGCCGCGTGTTGATTCGGGAATTGCTGGGCTGGGTGATTACCGATATCATCAACACCACCGATGTCAAACTCGAGCAACAAAAAATCACGAGCTTAGACGGGGTTCGGAACGCTTCAAGCACTTTGGTTGGGCATTCTGAAACGGTGAGGCTCGAGTTGAAAGAGTTGAAAGCGTTTTTGTACGCGAATCTTTATCGTCACTTCCGCAAAGAGCGTCAAGTTCACAAAGCCGAACATATTCTAAGAGCGTTGTTCGATGCCTTCATCAAACGCCCAAGCATGATGCCCGACGGCGCTCGAGCGCGGGTGGAGTTGGTTGGGCTTGAACGAGCGGTTTGTGATTACCTGGCGGGCATGACAGACCGTTTTGCGATGGATGAGTACAGCCGTTTGTTTGACCCTTACCAGTGGACTTGAACTCCAATTTAAAAATGCGTTTGATACTCGAGTTGTCTTTGATTTCAACACTTCAATGGACAGAAGGTTTTCCTAAGATGAACGATTCGAACGAACTGCAAGCGCGATGGACGCACTCGATACTCGAGCAAACAAATCAGGAAATCAGTCGCCACGGAAAATCGAAGCGGAGTTTAGTCCAATCGCCTTTTGGAATAACACACTCAAGATTGATGGATTACCGTGATTTTACACTTGTTGTCCCAATTCAATTTTCTACCTTTAGCGATGTCAATTTCACAAACCTGAACTGCGAATGGGCAGGCTGTTTTACCGATTGCGTTGTTACAAGATCGTTGTTTGTTGGTGGACATTTCGATGGGCGATTCGTTGGCAAGAAGTTTAGTCACTGTGATTTCAGTAAGGCTTCGCTGACAAATGCAGCTCTTGGTGAATCCATTTTCTCTGATATTCTTTTTGTTGGTTCCAATCTTGCCCACGCGATGGCACATGGGGCTACTTTTATTCGTTGTGATTTTAGTCACGCCAACCTCAAGCGAGCCATCATGTTGAAATGCTCCTTTGATGAGTGTGTCTTTCGTGATACGAAGTTTAACCACGCATCTTTTGCTGGAAGCAGCTTCAAAAAATGTGTGCTTGACAAATCGAGCCTTAAAAATGCGTTATTGGATCATGTCACGTTTACCGATGATTGAATGCCGCGCAATTACGCCATTTTAGAGAGGCGCTCGAGCCTTGAATATGTTTTGATAGAGCATGTTCAAACATGACCTTGGTGAAGGCGCGGATTTACGTTTTCTGGAATTGCGTCACGCACCAGAATTTCTAGAATTTATCAATGCCAACCGCGAGCATTTGGGCGTCTGGCTCGAATGGGGTCATACGATTCAAACGCTCGAGCAGGCGCAAAATTTTATCAAACGCGGCATTACGCGGTATGCCGAAGACGGGCTGCCTTGGGTTGGCATCTGGCTTAAGAATCGGCTGGTGGGTGGGATATTGTTTTTTCCGGTTGATCGCCAGGCAAAGAGCACGATGATTGGGTATTGGCTTGGCGCTGATGTTGGCGGGCGCGGTTTGATGTCCAAAGCGGTGCTTGCCATGCTGGGCTTTGTGTTCAATGATCTTGGACTGAACCGTCTCGAGTTGCAGGCGCACGTCGAAAACCATAAATCTCGAGCGCTGGCACAACGCCTGGGCTTTACCTTTGAAGGCGTGTTGCGCGAAGTCTGGACGTTGCACGGACGACCAGTCGATCATGCCGCTTACGCCATGCTCAAAAGCGACTGGATAGCACTTCGGGTCAATCTCGAGCCGAAAGCTGACCTGTTAAAATAGCGCATGAATGATTTGATTTACGTCAACCTCTTGGGTGAATTTGCGGTCAGCAACGCCCAAGGCATTGGGGTCAAATTTCATTCCAAACTCGAGCGAAATTTGGTGGCTTACCTGGGATTTTATTCTCAAACCCATGACCGTGACGCACTGGCTGACGTGTTTTGGTCACAAGAGCATCACGCGGCTGGGCGCAAAAACCTCAGTCAATTGATGTGGCGGGTTTCGCAATCGGTTGGGCAAGATGTCTTTGCCTCAGACCGCGACACGGTGCAACTCGAGCCACACACAGTACAGGTGGATTTGAACCAATTGCGCGAAGCGTTAAACCTGATGGTTGAAGTTTACGACCCTGTATTGGCACAAAAACTGATTGCAGGCAGTCAAAGAGAACTTTTTAAAGGCTTAAATGACGATTGGGTTTTCGAGGCTCGAGATCAGTGGCAAGTAGAACTGACGGCTGGTTTACGAAAGCTAGAACACCTGGCAGAGATGGCTGGGACTTTGGAGGACGTGATCGGTCTGGCTCGAGCGCAAATTCGCCTTGAGCCTTTGAACGAACGCGCCAATGCTGCGGTGATTCGGACGTGTTTGGTCTTGGGTCGTTCGTCTGAGGCTCGAGATCATTTTGAGTTTTTTCGCCGCGCCCTGGCAGATATTGGTGAATCGGTTTCGGGCAAAATGCGGGTGTTGGCAGAACGCATTCAGACTGGTCACTCGAGGTCAAACATCGGTAGCCCAAGCGCCGAACTGGGGCTTGGCTTGCCGATGATCGGACGCAGCCACGTCCGCGAAGTCTGCTTGAAAGCCTTGAGCGAAG
Source organism: Deinococcales bacterium (assembly GCA_031391225.1). Classification (GTDB taxonomy): domain Bacteria; phylum Deinococcota; class Deinococci; order Deinococcales; family JAAFIG01; genus JANXTZ01. The sequence continues at coordinate 782 of JANMUC010000750.1, read as the reverse complement.
CCAAACAAGGCTTGGGGAGAATTGTTTTAATCGAAGGCGAACCTGGCATTGGCAAATCCCGTTTGATTCAAAGCCTGGTTGATGATGCCACCTGGCGCGGTCAGAATGTCTTGCGGGCAACGGCACAAGAATTTGCTCAGCTTGAGGCGTACAGGGTTATTCAAGATATGCTTTCGGACAACCTGGGCAGTTTGAGGCTTGAAGTTCTCAAAAATCAACTTGATCCAATCTGGCTGCTCGAGGCTGCAAGGGTTGTGCCCAAACTGGCAAGTGGCAAAACCAGACCAGCCAGTCTGGGTGATTTGCACGACCATCAACGCTTGCAAGAATCGCTGCTCGAGGTTTTTAAAACGCTTGCCCGACTTCAACCTTTGGCGATTTTTATTGACGATTTGCAATGGGCGGATGAAAGCAGCCTGGAACTCTTGCAGCACTTGGCTCGAATCTCTGAGCACCTGCCGATTATTCTGATGATTGGCACGCGCATCATCCAAGCCCGTGAACAAGACCGCGTTTGGCGCTGCATTGAGGCGCTAGATCGTTTTTCTTTTACACAGCGATTGCAACTCGAGCCGCTCAGGAAAGACAAAATCAAAGAGATCGCACAAAAAGCCTTGGGCATCAATTTATTGCCAGAGGTGGCATTGCACCTCGAGCAAGTCTCGCAAGGCAATCCGTTGTTTGTGATCGAAACCTTAAAAGTCATGCTCGAGACTGGCATTGCGCTTGAAGCCCAGGAACATTGGTTGGAAAGACTAAAATTCATGCCCTTGCCGAGCGGC
>JANMUC010000658.1:0-19828 GCA_031391225.1 Deinococcales bacterium | reverse complement strand
GATTGGACCATACAGCGCCTTGCCCAGTCCTCCGAGTCCGACCTTGATGATGGTTTCGCGGTCTGTCAAATGCGAGAGCGCACGGCGGAATTTGACACTGCGGCAGAGTTGCGCCTTGAAGGCATCTTTGTTCTGGAAGTTGCAAAGCAGGGTCGAGGTCACGGCGGTCTGGGTGATGTTGATTTTCAGTTCGCCGTCCAATCGACCACCAGTGATGGCTTGACGCACGCCCTGAACCTCGTCAATGGTCAGCGGTTGGAAGATGTCCTGCTGTCCGGCAATGTAGCCTGCCAGACGGGCATTGGTGTCCGAATAATTTTTGGCAATGATGCGGTCGAGGTACGGTAATTTGTTGCCTTTTTCGTCAACCGCCCAGTAATCTGGATTCTTTTTGAGGGTCATCTCCTCGCCTGGTTTGTACGATTCGACCAGAAACGGTCCAGCCCCCACGATGTCTTTGGGGTTGGTGCTGACGTTGTAAGCACCCTGAACGGCTGCCTCGCCCTTTTCGGCAAGGGGTTGCCAGACGTGCTTGGGCACAATAGACCAGTCTGCCAGGTCTAGGTATGCCGCGTCGGCGAGGTTGAGGGTCATTTTGATGGTGTCAGCATCGACTTTAGACCATCTGATGTCTTTGCCCGCCTGCACAAAGTCGGTGCGTTGTCTCGAGTTGATTTTTGCATTGGAGTGAAGGCTAGCACTGAACAGGATGTCCTCGGCGGTCAGCGGCTTGCCGTCAGACCATTTGATGCCGGTTCGAATGTTGAAAATCACGTCCAAACCCTTTTGGGTCACGCTGGTACAGACGTAACACTCGTTTTGTCCGCTGGCGGCATTGAATTGCACCAACTGCGGAAACCAGAGGTATTGAATGAAGGTATCCGAAAGCGACTGCACTGTGAATGGATTAAAGGTTGGCGGTAAGCCAACCAGCCCATACGTCAACGTCCCGCCTTTGCTCGCGCTGCCATCGCCGCCAAAGCGGGCGCTGCGAACCAGTTGTTGCGATTGCTGGGCTTGTCCCTCGAGTGAGACTGCCGTTGCTGCGGCGACCAGAGCCAGACTGAAAACCGCCAGTTTTACAGATTTGTTCATGCGCTTCCTCCTCCAAAAGAATGGATAACCTGTTTTGCGAACTCGAGACTTTAAAGTGTTTTAGCTCCAGTAGATCACCGCCTCGCCTTGGGATCGAGCGCGTCGCGCAAGCCGTCGCCAATGAAATTAAATGCCAGCACCGCAATGAAAATAAAAAAACCGGGCAGCAGCATCCAGGGTCTTGAGGTAAACGTTTGCATGCCGCCCTCCTGGGCGACCGCCAGCATCAAACCCCAGCTCGAGTTCGGGTCTGAAATTCCCAAGCCCAGAAAGGACAGTCCCGATTCGGTGAGGATAAAACCTGGTACAAGCAGGCTGAACGAGACAATCGCAAAACTGGCTGTTCCTGGCAAAATGTGCCTGAAAATCACGCGTGAATCTCGAGCGCCAAGCCCTTTGGCAGCCATGACAAAATCTTCTTCCCGCAGTGACAAGACTTGTCCACGCACGGCTCGAGCCACCGCTCCCCAACGAATCAAACCCAGAATTAACACGACCACAAAGAAGACCACGCTGCTTTTCGCATCGAGCGGGAACAGCGCCCGCATCGCCAAGAGCAGGAACAAGCTTGGAATCGTGGCGAGCACCTCGACGATGCGCATGATCAGATCGTCCACCCAGCCGCCGTAAAAACCCGAAATCGCGCCGAGCGACAAGCCAATAATCAACGACAGCGTCGCCGCGAAAATACCGATGGTCAGAGTCACTCGAGCGCCAAACAAAATCCGTCCAAAGACATCCCGTCCGAGTTTGTCGGCTCCCCACAAAAAGATCGTGGCAGGCTTGTCCACGCCGAAAAGGTGCAGGTTGATTTGCGGGTTGATGCCGCTGGCGTTGCGCCACTCGATGGGAATCAGGTTGATCGGGAACGGTGTATAGGGCGTGCCCTGGCTGAAAAATTTGATTGGGTAGGGTTTGGACGTGTCCTCGCTGAAATCAAACTCGAGGGTGTCGAGGTTCATTTGGCTGCTGACGTTGTAAACAAAGGGAAAGGTTAAAGATTTTGTGGTTGGGTCAACCCAGTGGATGCGGCTTGGCGGTGCGTAGCTGCGGTCTATTTCGCCCCGAAAGAAAGATTCGGACTCGCCGTAAGGGGCGACAAAATCGGCAAAGGCAGCCAGAACATACAGCAGTCCCAGCACCCACAGGCTGGTGACCGCCAGGCGGTGCTTGCGGAATTGTCCACGCACGATCTCGCCGCGCGACTGGGCGCGGACAGCTTTTTCAGTCGTCACGACGGGTTCTGGGATGGGTGTGGTGGAGGGCTGCATCAGGTGTACCGAATCCTTGGATCAACCAGCGCCAGCAGCAAATCGGACAGCAGATTGCCGATCATCAACAGCAGCGCGGACATCACCAGCAATCCCATGACCACGTAGAGGTCTTGCTGTTGAATGGCGATCACAAAACCTGGCGTGATGCCGGGCCAGCGGTAAACAAATTCGACCAGACCCGCGCCAGTCACCAGTTCGGGCAAGATCGTGCCAAGCCCAGAGATCACTGGACCGACGGCATTGCGCAGCACATGTTTGTAGGTGACGATGCGCTCGCCCAGACCCTTGGCGCGGGCAGTCCGCACAAAATCGGCTTTCAGAAACTCGAGCATCTGAGAGCGCACCACCCGCACCAGGCTCGAGAGTCCAGAGGTGGTGACGACGATGGTGGGCAGCACCAAATGCCAGGCACGGTCAACAAGCTGTTGCCAGAGGTTCAGGTTGTCATAAACCTCGGTGGTTCGCATGCCGCCGACTGGAAAGATCAAGCCGTTGCGCAGATCGTAGGTGAAAAAATTCAATATTGGTTTGTACCAGGCGTCACCCTGCGCGACCTGACGCAAGCCTGCCTGAAAGGACAGCACCCCGACGATCAAGAGCAGAATAAAAAAGAAGTTGGGAATCGCCAGACCCATAACGCTGAAAAAACTGAGCACCTTGTCGCCGTTGCTGTACTGCCGCGCCGCCTGATAAATGCCTATCGGAATCGCCAGCAGGTAAGTGAGCACCAGTGAAATCACCACCAGGCTCAGGCTGTTCCAGATCAGTGGCACGATGATGTCGGCAACCGGCGAGCGGTAGGTGAACGATTCACCGAGATAGCCCTGAGTCAAAATCCCGAGCACCCAACGAAAATACTGAATCACCACCGGTTGATCCAAGCCAAAATTTTGTTTCAGACGCTCGAGTTGCGCCGCGTCAGCGTTTGGGTCAAGCGCAAAACGGTCCGTAAAGTCGCCAGGCGTCAGTTGAATGATCAAAAACGCCAACAGCGTCGCACCGATGAAGGTCGGTATGATCTGAAGCAAGCGGCGGACGATGTATTTGGTCACGCCCGCACCCCTGGGTTATGGCAACATTCAGGCTTGAAGTTCACGCGACTCCTGGCTCGTCTCGAGCGCGTACTCGTGAAAAATTGCGGCGGCATACTTGATGCCCTGAATAAATCGCGCAATTGGCATGTTCTCGTTGGGTCCGTGAAGGTTGTTTTCGGGCGCACCAAAACCCGACAGCACCGCAGGGTGCGGGATTGCCAGCATGATGATGCCCTGAATTGACACCCCATGCACCACGGGTTGCACCCCAAAGACCCGCTCGGCAGCCTTGAAGGTCGCCTGTGAGATCGCCTCGCGGCTCGAGACTTTGTACGGATTTTTGCGGGCGTTGACCAAGACCAGTTCGATGTCGTCAAATCCGTGTTCGATCATGTGACGCTCGAGTTTTTTGAATTGCTCGCTTGGCTCCAGACCTGGCGGGCAACGGAAGTCCATCTTGGCGAGTGCCTCGGCAGGCACGATGGTTTTTGAACCCTCGCCGCCGTAGCCAGAAGTGAAACCGCAAATGTTGGCGCTCGCGCCGTAATGGGCGCGTTTGAGAATCTCAAAGTCATCCTCGCTCGAGAGGTGCTTTGCGCCCATTTGCCGCATGAATTCGGCGCGGTCAAAATACTGTTGCTCGTCGCGCAAAAATTCGAGATCCCACTCGTCTGGCGCAATCAGTGTGTCGTACCAGCCCTCAACCTTGATGACCCCAGTGGCAGGATCGGCGATGCTCGAGAGACATTCGATCAAGCGCCAGGCGGGGTTGCGCAACATCTGGGCGCGTCCAGACCAGGTGTCTTGCTTCAGGGTCTTGCAGCGCAGCTCGACGTACAAGATTGCCTTGATGCCCAGGTGAACCTCTGGGCGCAAACTGGTGCGGTTGACCCCGCCGTCCAGTCCAATGCTGGCATCGCAGTGCAAACGGTTTTTGTGCTTCCAGACAAAATCCTCGAGGTGCGGCGAACCAATTTCTTCCTCGCCTTCAAACAGGTATTGCAAGCGCACGGGTGGCGCACCAACCACGGCGCGGTAGGCTTTGGCAGCTTCGACGAATGCCAGGCAGCCGCTCTTGTTGTCGGTTGCGCCACGGGCGTAAATGATGCCGTCACGCACCTCCGCGCCCCAGGGGTCGGAATGCCACAACTCGAGTGGTTCGGGCGGTTGGACATCGTAATGCCCGTAACAGAGCAGGGTCTTGGCGCTGGGGTCACTCGAGTCTTCCGTCCCCAGCACCACCTGCGGTCCACCGTCGGTTGGCAGGATTTCCACGTCGCTTACACCATCCTCGAGCATCAAGTCACGCAACAAAGTTGCGCACGGTGCTAGCCCGACGTTCTGGGCGCTGACGCTGGGTTGACGCAAAAACCGCCGCAAATCCTCAACCGATTCTTCGGCGTGCGCGTCAATATGGGCAAACACCTGCTCGAGAATCGCTTCAGACATCGCTGTTCACCACTTTGATCTGCTTGCCGCCCTTTTGGCTCGAGACGACAATCTTAAAGCTCGCGCCCGCTTTGGCTTTGACCAGCCATTCGACCCCGCGTGCGGTGCGACCCCATTTCTCGCCCCACGGCGACCAGGGATACTTGCGTCCATTGCGTCCAGCCAAGTGTCCGATGTCATTGGTCTGTGTGCCCATCAACAGTTCGGCGTTTTCTAACTCGAGGCTGGCTTTGACCGTTTCGGCAACCCGTTTTTCGATGGCGCGGTCGGTCAAATGCGAGGGCAAGTAGCCGTCGTTGCCGATTACGGCATGAATTTTTAAGAGGCTCGAGCCGTCGGGCGCAGTGCCGATCTGTTCGACTTGGGTGGTTCGCACCCGAATCCGTGGGCTGGCGGCGGCATGCTCGAGACAGAACAGCGTGTTGTTGTGACAGATTTCCTCGAGCAAATGACCTGGCGGGTTTCGCAACACCCAGATTTCTGCCAGACCACCAATTTCAACCGTTCCGAGTTGCGGGTGATCGAAGGCTTGCCATTCGCGCCAGCCGCGTTCGCCATGATTCTCCCAAACCCATTGCACCATCTTGACCAACGTGTCCTCGTCTCGAGGGCGCAGGTTGTAAAAGGCAACTTTTTCGATGCCAGCCGCCTTTTCGATGTCCCAGAGTTCGGTGGCAAAAATCGGCACGCCGCTCTCCTCAAACATCCAGTCCTTTAACGAGCCGCGTCTGGCTTTGGACTTGTCTGGCGTGAAGCCCTCATAGGTGCTGATCGTCGGATAGCCCGTGATGCTCGTGCCAACCGCACCCAAGTCCTTAAACAGCGTCAAGTCCCTCGGACTCATCTCATGGTCGTACTTGGTGGTGCTGGGACGCAAGTGCACGCCGCCGTGAGTGTGAAACGAGTTCATGCCGCAGATGTTCGGATGCGCCAGCAGAAAATCGATCATCGCCTTGGATTCGGGTTCGCTGCCAGGGTACAAGCCCGCGCCGTACTGCTCGGTTTCCTGCGCCCAGTTTGCCGGAAATTGACGATTCAGGTTGCCGTCACGGGTCGGTTCAATCTCGAGTTCAACCCCGTCGTAATCAGGAATCAAACCCTCGGGGTAAAGCCGAAAATACGAACCGCCAAATTCGCCAGGGTCGCGTTGCACCATGACCCGCGAATCCTTGCTCGAGATTTTCCACTCGCCAGCAGGGTCGGGCACACGCATCTGCACGATGTAACCGTCGTTGTTGAGGTCGGTCTGGTACAAGCCGTGACCGCGTTCGTCCTCTGTGCCTGGCACAAAACGTCCATTGCCGCACCAGCGAAACGGATGCGCCAAGGAATATTCCGCCCCGTCGGGGTTAAGGCGCGGCAGCACGTAAAAGGCTTGCTCGTCAAGCAACATCGTCACTTTGGGATCGGTCCCATAATGCTCGAGCAGATACGAGGCGGCGTAGAGGGCGGTGGCGCTGGTTGTGTGCTCCTCGGCGTGAATGTGGGCGTCAATATAATAGGCGGGTTTCTCGAGGTCAGAACCGCTGGCTTTGTTGGTGATTGTCAAAACCCAGATGTCGCGCCCCAGAAAGGTTTTTCCAAGGCTGGTCAGCGTTGCCAGTTCGGGAAAAGCGGCTGCGAGTTGCTGCAAGATATCGCTGAGTTCTTGATGGTTGTAAAAACGGTTGTGCAAAATTGGGACACGCTGATTCACAAACGACCTCCAGAACGACCTGCAACTCGAGATACGCTGACCTCGAGTCCAGCTTTGAACACGCGCAGATTTTCTTTGTTTTGCAGTGGGTTGCCATGCAACAACATCAGGTCGGCAATCTTGCTTGGCTCGAGTGGCGCACCGCCATGACCGTCAATCAGACGTTTGGTAAGAACGGTGTTCATGAATCCCAACCTTCAGCCCGAAGGCGCTCGGAGGTTTCCCAGGCGTTGACGTACTGGTCATGAATGCCGCTCGAGGTTTGCATCGCCAGGTACACAAAAGCTGGGGTGATCAAAAATGGGTCTTTCCAGATTTTGCGCGTCTCGGGCGAATAGGTCTGCTCGCTCATGCTGGTCTGTGTTGGCGTTCCTGGCGTGATCGTGTTGACCGCGATGCCAGACGCCCCCAAGTCTTGGGCGATGGCTCGAGACAAACCCTCCAGTCCAAACTTCGAGGCGCAGTAAGCGATTTCGTTGGCGAACCCCAGGACTCCCGCCCGAGACGAGACATTGATGATCGAACCGCCGCCACTATGTTTCATGCTGCTTGCAAAGGCTTGGCACATCAGAAACGGTCCGCGCAAATTGACCTCGAGAATCGCATTCCAGTCCTCGAAGCTGGTTTCCTCGAGATGCTTTTCTTTGATGATTCCGGCGACGTTCGCCAGCACATCCACACGCGGGTGTCGTTCAAGCACCTCCTCGGCAAATGCCGTGACACTTTCGGGCATCCGCAACTCGAGCGGCATGGCAATAACTTTCAAGCCCGAATTGCTCAGGGCTGCCATCTCCTGCTCGAGTTCGGATGCAATCCGATCCGCGCCAATCACCAACGCCCCCTCAAGCGCAAACGCCCGCGCTACCGCCCGCCCGATGCCTCGAGCCGCGCCAGTCACCACGCAGGTTTTGCCGATCAGTCGGTTCATGTGGCGACCCGACCCCCATCAATCAACAAGCCGATGCCCGTGGTGAACGAACTCATGTCGCTGGCAAGGTACAAGACGGTGCGAGCGATCTCTTCGGGTGTGCCCATGCGACCCAGCGGGGTGACGCTCATCCAGCGTTCCCGCACCGCGTCGTGATCCTCAGACTTCTCGAGGTTGCGCTGGTTCATCGGGGTGTCAATTACCCCAGGGCAGATCGCGTTGACCCGAATGTTCTCGCGGGCGTATTCGATTGCCAGAATCCGCGTCATGGACATGATTGCGCCCTTACTCGAGCCGTAAGCAATATTGCCGCCGACATTGGCAAAAGCGCTGACGCTCGAGTTGTTGACAATCGTGCCGCCCGATTTTTTCAGAAGCGGGATTGCATGTTTGCAACCAAAGAACGTTCCCTTGAGGTTGATGCCGATTACGCGGTCAAACAATTCCTCGGTCACTTCGCTGCTCGGGGTGACGGGTTGTTCGATGCCCGCGTTGTTGAAGATCGTGTGCAACCCACCGTACTTGCGCTCTGCGGTGTGAATCAGCTCGCGCACCTCGGCTTCTTTGGAGACATCGCACTGTACAAACAGCGCCTCGCCGCCCCCCGCTCTGATTTCCTCGACCGCACTCGCGCCGCCCAGCACATCGACATCACCGATGACGACCCGCGCACCTTCCTGGGCGAACAGCAGCGCCGTGGCGCGACCCATACCGTTCGCCGCGCCGGTCACGACTGCCACCTTACCCTCGAGCCAGCCTTTGCTTTGCAAAATACACCTCAATTCAAACAGGATGGCTTAGTGCGCCACCAGGGCAACTTCGGCATCGAGCACCATGTCCGCCTGCTCGAGATGGGCAATGACCATCTGAATGTGCTGACGCGCGGCAGCTTCGGAGGTATCTGGGTTTTGGGCAGCAATCGCCTCAAAAATTGCATGATGTTCCTTACGGACATCGTTTCGAGATCGGCTCGTGCCACTTTGGGGGTCGCTCATGCGACGAATCGTGTTGCGCCGATAGACCGAAGCCAGTTCGGCGCTCATCTCGCTAAAACGCACCAGATGTTGGTTGCCCGACACCAGGTAAATGTGACGATGAAAGTTGAGGTCGCTGACCCACAGCGCCGAAAGATCACTCTCTCGAATCGGCGTTTCCCAGGCTTTCAAATACGACTCGAGTTTTTTGAGGTCAGGCTTGGTGATGCGGCTGGCTGCCAGTCGCGCCGCCACGCCGTCCAAACCCATGCGACACCAGTACAGATCAACCACATCCTCGAGCTTCAGCACGCTGACTTCCATCTTTCCGCCGACATCATGAATCAGTCCGCGCTCGCGCAGCATCACCAGCGCATTGCTGACGGGCGTGCGGCTGACTTGAAGCTGTGCAGCCAGTTCGACCTCGACCAGCGCCTCGCCAGGTTTCAAGCCGCCGTTGACAATCCGGTCCCGCAGGTTTTCGTAAACCTGATCTCGCAACGCTCTTCCTCTTGAAATCATGGCTTCTCTCCTGGGGTGCTGAATGCTGCATGCAGCATTCAGGTGATTTGGTGTATAACTTAAGGCGACAGACCACAGAAAGTCAAGCTGCCTTTAAAACATGCTCGAGAAAAGAAAGGAAACACCATGCCCGAAGCACCCGCCTGGAAATTCGAGAAGATCATCAAACCCATGTTCGACCAACCCCAGCAGCACCTGATGCTGCGCGGCAGGGTGCTGAGTTGCAGCAACGATCAGGTCATCGAGGATGGCATCGTCGAATTTGAAAACGGTCTGATCAGTGCTGTGGGTGTCAGCCAAGATTTCGGCTCGAGGCTCGAGAGTGCCACCCAAACCAACGGCACGATCTTGCCAGGCTTGATCAACTCGCACGCCCACCTCGCCTGGGACGGCATCCATGACCTGGCACACCAATCCATCTACGATTCCAAAGAGATCAGTGCCTACAAGAGCGCTGGCAACATGCTGATTTCCTTGCGGGCGGGCATCACCACCGTGCGCGACCTTGGCATGCACGACACCAACCTTCACGCCAAACAGGCGGTTGAACAGGGGATTTTTCCAGGACCGAGGATTCTGGCTTGCGGGGCTGCGATTGTCCAAACCGGCGGTCACACCTACTGGGCATGCCATGAAGCCAGCGGAGCCGACGAGATGCGCCGCGCCGTGCGCGAACAAGTCAAGGCAGGCGCTGACTTAATCAAAATCATGGCGAGTCATGACCTCAACGAATTTACCGACGAAGAATTGCGAGCCGTGATTGACGAAAGCCACCGCAACGGATTGCCGATCACCGCCCACGCCACCTTCAACAGCGTCATCAAACGGGTTGCCGAGTATGGTGTGGACTGCATCGAACACGGTGGTGACATGACTGACGAAACCATTCAAATCATCTTAGATAAAAACATACCCATCGTCACCACCTTCGCCCCGCTCGTGATGCAAGCCCAAGCCGAGATTGCCAGGCAGTACAACATTCCAGAATGGAAGATTCTCGAGCGTCAAAAAGCCGTCTCGAGCGGCGTGCGTTTTGCAGGGCTGGTCAAGGCGGCAGAGGCGGGCGTCAGCATCGCCTTTGGGACCGACGCGGGAAGCCCAGTCGTGCCCCATTCGGTGGTCGCCCCAGAACTCGAGTTTATGATCAAACTTGGGGTCAAGAAAAATGCTTTAGAAGCCGTTCACTGCGCGACCAGCGTCGCCAGCCGCGTCAACCGACTCGACCAGAAAACCGGCACGCTTGAGGTTGGAAAAGCCGCCGACATTCTGGTCACGGCTGGCAAACCCGACCTCGAGATTGCCGATATTGCCAAGGTCAAAATGGTGTTTGTGACTGGTCAAAGGCGGGTTTAAGTCGGAGTGCATGGCCGCGAGCAGCGCCCCTACGAAATTCAAACCACGTGACAGGCGCAAAAAACAAAAACATTCCGAACTATTGTAACTACACTTGAGGGCTTTGGCAGGTGAATTGCTCTTCGAGGTGCAGGGGATGCTCGAGTCAACAGATCACGACTTCCTTATCTGTCTGCGTGCCAGCATCTCGCGCATTGACCAAGCACCCTCTTCACGAATTGGTTTTAAAAACCACCAGGCTTGTACCCGCATGAGCGCCGAGATCAGAAACAACCAGTGGTATCCGGTCCAGTGCAATCCCAGGCTCGAGATTGCAAAAACCGGATGCGAGAACGCCTCGAGAATCGGACCCGATGCAACCCCGCCCAAAAAGCCTGCAAGTCCTGTGGTGGCAAAAAAAGCCGAGACAAACGCAGTCCGCTTGATCGGTGCGGTGCTCGAGAGCAAGAGGTTAAAACTGCCCTGCCCGGTGGCGGTGTTGGCAAAGGCGTCAATCACCGCCCCAAGCCAGATCGGCAGCAATTGCAACGGTGTCGCCAGCATCCAACTTGCGGGCAAGAGCGTGGCAGCAATCAGGGTCGTGAATTGCAGCATCGGTTTATTGCCCACGCGGTCAGCAATTCGTCCCCACATCGGCGCGAAAACCAGGGCGCTAAGTGCGCCAATTACGCCCAGAATCGCAATCTGGGTGTAGCTCATCTTGAGTTGCTGCAAAAAATACGGGATCACAAATGGTGCGGCGACCATCACCGAGAACGTCCAGTACACGGCAAACAGCAGCACCCGACGAAAATTTTGGTCGGCGAAAGGATCAGTTAAGGTTGTGAGCAGGTCATTTCGTGGTTGCGGGGTACGAGGTTCGGTGTGGGCGATCAGCATCAACGCCGAGATTGCGCCGAGCACGGTGGATACACCCAAGACGACTTGAAAACCCAGCGGTCTGGCGATGCGATCAATCAACACCCCAGCCCCAAGGTTTGCCAACATCGCGATCACGCCAAGCGAACCGGAACGAAACCCCAGAAAACGTCCGCGTTCGCCTGGTGGAATGACATCTCCCATCCAGGACACCCACAGCACCCCGGAGCTCGAGTTGAACAAACCCGACAGGGTAATGATCGTGAGCAACAAGATTGGACGCAACTCTGGCGGTAACACCGCTGGCAAGATGACGGCGGGAAACCACACCACCCGCCCGAGAAAGGCAAGCATCACGCACAGGGGTTTGCGCCGACCGAGCAAGCCCGCCAGCCACGCCACCAGTGGAGTCAGCAGTTGCCCGAGCAGCCCGATGCTCGAGATCAAGCCAATCTGGAACGGGGTTGACCCGAGCGACAAGGCAAATCCGGTGATGACGCTGCCCGAAGTGCCAACGATAAAACAAACTCCAGGCACACCCTCGAGCACGCTGAGGCGCATGGTGCGCCGAATCTGGCGCTCGGTGATCGCTGGAGAGATGCTGGCGACATCAGGCGCGAGGCTCATTCGAGCGACCAGGAAAGTGTCGTGAAATATCTTGACATCGCCAGGTTCTCAATCGCCAGGAATCCGTAATGGCAGGTCGAGCCAGGCGAGTCCAACGTCGCGTCCGACGTGGCTGGTGTCGTTCTCAATGCGTCCGTCGTAATAGATTGCCAGTCGCTCGCCAATTTTCAAGACCGAGGGCAAGCCCACCACCTTCGGTGACCAGTGACAGTTGTTGCGGTCGAGCACCACGGCTTTGTGATCAACATTCCAATGGTTCAAATCTTGCGACCAGTAGACCCAGATCGCGTCGGTGTACTCGTTCTGTGCGCCATTGGGGTCGTTCGAGCCTGACGGGTCTGTCTCGATTCCAACGTGGTTGGTGAACAAAAACCAGGTTTGGAGGCTGGCTTCAAAGTACAGGCTCGAGTTTTCGATCTGCTCTTCAATAGAAACAATCGGCGCGGGATCAACCTTCCAAGCCCCGTTCAAGTCCGTTGTTCGGGCGATAGCCAGCGTGCGTTTGATGGTCTTGTCAATCGTCACGGAGGTGCTGAAAAATTGCAGGTATTCTGCGTCATGGGCAACAATCTGCCCTGGACTCGAGGTGTCCTCGTAATACGTGCCAGGTTGCGGGCGAAACGGCACGACTTCGGGTTGCTTGATCCAAGGTCCTCTCGGACTGATCGCTCGAGCCTTCATGGTCAGGTAGGGAAAGGCAGGAACCCGCGCTGGAGCGGGAGATGTGTTTGGCGTACCCAGATAAAACATGTGCCAGGTTTCGCCGTCCAGGAAGGTCACGCCGTAACTGGCGGATTTGGAATCTTCACTGCCGGGCGCACCAAGCTCGAGTACCGCACCATGTTTTGTCCAGTGGATGCCATCCATACTGGTGGCGAGCGCACACAGCCAGCCCGTATCGCCCGCCGCGTCGTAGTGCATGTAATAGTTGCCCTGATGCGCCCAGACCCAGACATCTCGAGCGCCGTAGACATCGCAACGGTTTGAACCATCGTTGTGGCGCAAAACGACACCGTAATCTACAGCCTCGAGTCGCCGCTGGGTGCTGGGACGGTGGTCAGGGTATTTGGGTGTCCACATGCTCATCCTCTCACCACGAACGAATAGCTTCCCGAGCCAAGCTCGAGCAGTGCGATACCATCCTCGATTTGCACCAGTTGAATATCGCTGAGTTGCTCGAGCGCCAGACCGCTTTCGCTGATGGCTTCTGGGCTGCTGGCGGGCAGGTAAAGCTTGGCACTGGTGTTGGCTGGAATAGTAATTTGCAAGCTGAATTGATCAGACTCGAGACTCCAAGCGCTCGAGATGGTGCCGCGCACCGATTCGTACTCGGCGCTGGCTTGGGTCAGTCCACCGCCTGGTTGGGGGTGAATGATGATGCCCTTGAAGCCTGGCTTGTCTGGGTCAAAGTCAATGCCTGCGACGCTCTGGTAGAGCCACTGTCCGACGCTGCCGAGCGAGTAATGGTTGAACGAGTTCATGCCAGGGTCTTCAAAGCCAGCCTGCTCGGTCCAGCCGTTCCAGCGCTCCCAGATGGTGGTCGCGCCGTGGCGAATCGAGTATCCCCACGATGGATAGGTTTCGTTCAACAAGAGCTTGTAGGCGATGTCCAGGCGTCCAATCTGGGTCAGCACTGGACAGAGGTAGCCGACCCCGACGAATCCGGTCGTTAGGTGCCAGTTTCGGCGCTCGAGGGTTCGGATCAGGTGCGTGGCTGCGCTTTGGCGCAGTCCTGGCGGCAAGAGGTTCATGTAGAGCGCCAGCACATAAGCGGTCTGGGTGTCGCCTTCAATCGTGCCGTCAGCTTTGACATACGCGGCATTGAAGGCGGCTTTGATGTTTGTAAAAAGTGCCGTGTATTTTTGGGCGTCACTCGAGCGCCCAAGAACCCTGGCGATACGAGCCATCAGGTCGGCATCGTAAGCCCAGTAGGCGGTGGCAAGCAGGTCTTTCGGGGTTTGAGAGCCAAAGGCATCGGTGGGATTGTCGCCGTCAACCGCCAGCCAATCTCCAAAGTTGTTGTTCAGTCGCTCGCGCCGCAGGAAGTCTGGATTGCCCTCCAGGATGTAAACCATGTAGCGTTCCATCGCGTCCCAGTGTTGCTCGAGCATACGGGCATCGCCGTAATGCGTGTAGATCGTCCAGGGCACGATCACACCCGCGTCTGCCCAGGCGGGCGCACCGTCTGCCTCGTCTACCAGGCGCGGGGCAACGTCGCTGAAAGCACCCTCTGGCGATTGGGCATCGACCACATCGAGCATCCATTTGCTGAAAAAGGCTGAAACGTCGGCGTTGAAACTGGCGGTGCGGATAAAAGCCTGAGCGTCACCGAGCCAGCCGAGGCGTTCGTCGCGCTGTGGGCAATCGGTTGGAATCGACAGGAAATTGTCGCGTTGACCCCAGACGATGTTGCGTTGCAACTGGTTGACCAGTTCACTCGAGGTTTCAAAATGTCCAGTCAACGGCGTGTCCGAGCCGACAAAACGGGCACAAATGGCGTGTGGCGCAAGCTTGCCTGGATATCCAGTCACTTGGACATAACGAAATCCATGAAAGGTGAAATGCGGTTCAAAGACCTCGAGTCCATCGCCAGCGAGCACAAAAGTATCCGTCTGCCGAGCACTGCGCAGGTTCTCGGTGTAAATGCCACCCGTTGACTCGAGAATTTCCGCAAACCGCATCCGTATTTCGGTTCCAGCCGCACCCTGAGCCTCGAGTCGAAGCCAACCGGTCAGGTTCTGTCCGAAGTCCACAATCAGGCAATTGGGGGCGTGTTCGGTGATTGAAACGGGTACGAAAGTTTCGAGTGCGCGAATGGGTTCGGCGCGATCAGCCACAAGTTTCACGGCATCGCGCTCAACAACCAGCGGGGCTTGCCAGTCAGCAGCATCAAACCCAGGTCTGTCCCAGCCGTGCCTCTCGAGCTGTGCGTCGTAATGCTCACCGTGATAGAGGTCTGCGTGCAGGATCGCGCCGGTTGTGGCACACCATGACCCGTCGGTAGAGATGATCTGGCGTGTTCCGTCAACGTATTCGATCTCGAGTTGCGCTAGGAATTGCGGGCGGTTGCCGTAATGCCTGGTGTATTTGGGCGCGAGCGTCCAGCCGAGCTGTCCGCAGTACCAGCCGTCAGCGACCATCGCGCCAAAGGCATTTTCGCCTTGCTGGACAAGCGCCGTTACATCATAGGTCTGGTACTGAATTCGCAGGCGGTAATCCGTCCAACCTGGCGCAAGCAGGGCATCGCCGATTCTCGAGCCGTTCAAACGCGCCTCGTAAACGCCTCGGGCGCTGGCATACAGCCTAGCGCGACGAATCGGAGCGTTCAGGGTGAAAGACTTGCGGAAGTATGGGCTGGGTTCAGCGTCGCGCAGCTCACCCTGATCGAGTTCGATCCACTGCGCCTGCCAGTCGTCTGGCTTAAGCAAACCCATTTCAAAAAACTGCGCCCCGCTCCAAGCAGATACCCGAGCATGTTCATCCCAAACTCGAACTTTCCACCAGACAGGCTGTCTCGAGGTCAAGCTTGATCCCGCGTAGGCGATCAAGACCGATTCGTCGGATTCGATTTTTGTGCTGTCCCACAGGTCGCCTTGACCTGCCTCGAGTTGTTGGGGTGTGCTCGAGGCAAGGATTTGATAGGCGCTCTGGCGGTGCGAGCGTCCCGTCGCCTCGAGCGCCCAACTCAATCGCGGCGCGGTTTGGTCAATGCCGAGTGGGTTCTCGAGGTGTTCGCAACGGAAACGGATGGGCGTGATGGCAGAGGTCATGGGGGTACGCTCCTCAAATCTCGAGATCTGTTTTTTAGGGGCGGATGAGCAGCGCTTCGTGCCCATTCCGAAGATTTCTGAATCCTTGACAAACCTGATGTTGGCAATGATAATACGGCATCTGAACGTTCAGATCAAGTGCTTTGAGAGGATTATTCCTCTTAACGACGTGATTATTCGACATCTGAACGTTCAGAACGAGAAATTCTTTAATTGATACCCTTTTGCCAAAGGAGTCCGATTTGAAACATCGAGTGACATTGCGCGAAGTTGCCGCCCAGGCTGGGGTTTCTCACCAGACCGTTTCAGAGGTGGTTAACGGCAGTGATAAGGTTGCGGCAAACACCCAGGCTCGGGTGTTGGCAGCCATGGCAAAACTCGATTACCACCCCAACCACGCCGCACGCTCGATGCGACTCTCGAGGTCATTCAACGTCGCGTACGTCGCCGAAAAACCCACCGAACTGGCGGACGACGCGATGTCACTGATTCTGGTCAGCCTGCTTGAGACGCTGCAAAAGGCGGGGTACAACCTGGTGCTGCGCACGATCTCGAGCGAACGACAAAGCCAACTCGAGGAACTGCGCGGGGCACTGGTGCAAGGGCGAATTGACGGCGTGATCTTCGGCGCAATCCCGCCAGGTCCAGCCGTTTTGGGCATGGCAGCCTGGAAGCACCCAATGGTGTTTTTTGACCAACCAACCCTGGGTGACGGCGTGGCAACCATCTGGGTACAATACCGAGACGGCATCAAGCAGGCGGTTGAGCACCTCGCCGCAGGCGGTCGCAAGCGCATCGCCTTCATTGGCGGTCCAAGCGAAACAAAACTGAAAATCCTTCACAACCTCGAGCGTTACGGCGGATATCGAGACGGTCTTGAGGCTGTCGGTCTGAAGTACAACAAAAGCCTGGTGGTCGCCTCGGATTACACCATCAACGGCGGGCGTATGGCAGCCCGCAGCTTGCTCAAACTTCGCCAACACCCCGACGCGATAGTTGCCGCCAGTGACCGCATGGCATTCGGGGCGCTGCAAGAAATCAAAGCCCACGGACTCGAGGTTCCTGGTGACATCGCCCTGACTGGCTTTGATGACTTCGAGCTGGCGCAAAGCGCCGACCCGCCGCTGACCACCGTGCACTTTCCGGTGGATGAACTCGCCTCCCAGGCGGCGCGTTTGCTGATTGCCCGCATTGAAGGAAAAACCGCGCCGTCCCACGTGCCAATCGCGGTCAAGCTCGTCATCCGAGGATCAACCTGAACCATGTTGCTCGAGAAACAAATTGGAAGAAAGGGGGAAACCGAAGGACCCAAAAGAGGGTGCACTTGCTGACCCATCACCTGACAAACCTGATGGTAGAAGCGATTCACCCAACCAGCAATACAAGCAAGCCTTGGCAAGAAGCATCGTGACGATGCGTTCCGGCACACAAAGGAGCTGCTATGAAATCAAAGCGGACACAAGCCACCCCTCTCAGATGGCTGCTGGCGGGTGGAATCGCCACCTTCGGAACGATTCTGGCGTTTAACGCTGGAATCCAGGCGCAAGATGATTTATCTGGCACGATCAATATCAACATCAAGGGCGAAAACCAGGACGTCTGGGAGAAAATGGCAAAGGAATACATGAAAATTCACCCCAAGGTGAAGGTCAATGTTGCCCTGAAGCCGCAGCAAGGCTATGCGGATTACATCAACGCCGGATTTGCCGCCGGCGAGCCTTCGTTTGACATTGTGCTGGTCAACGAAAATGCCGCGCTCTTGAATGAAGGGAAATTCCTTGACTTTGCGCCGTACCTCAACCAGCCCAATCCCTACATCGGTGGCAAGCCCTGGCGCGAGGCGATAGACCTGAAAGCCATGCAAGCCATCAACGCCAATGCCAAGGTTTACGCGCTCAACCTCGAGAATGTCCAGATTTTATGGTTTTACAACAAGACCCTCTTTACCAAAGCTGGTGTCAAAGGCATTCCCAAGACCTGGAATGAACTGCTTGCCGCCTGTGAAAAAATCAAGAAGGCGGGCATCATTCCATTTGCACTGTCGGGCAATTACGATTCGCTGTGGGCGTCCAACGGCGGCTGGATGTTCCGCATGTATGCCGACCAGTACACCCGCAGCCTGATTGAAGATCAGCGCTCAAAACCTGGCGATTACACCTTTGACAACACGATTGATCCTAACTTTAAGTTTGACCCAACCGACCCGTACAACGACGATTCGGACAAGGTGACGCTCAACCCACTGCGCCGTTTTGCGGCAATCAGGGCTTCGTTTACCGATCCTAATGCCAAGATGAACCGTTGGCGCGTGGACAGCCTTCCGCTGAAAGCATTGCACAAAAATCTTTATGACCTGCTCTCGAAGTACACCCCGCCAGGTTGGTTCGGTATTGACCAGAACGCCGCCTATTCGCTGTTCTTGCAACAAAAAGCCGCGATCCTGCTCGACGGCGGTTGGCGCTTGACTGGTTTTGAAAAAGACCTTGCAGGCTTCGTCAAGGTTGGCGACAAGGTTGTCGCCCAAAAGAAATTCCCGCTCGGCGTGTTCAACAACCCCTCGATGACTGGCGAGTATGTGCAAGCCCCAGCCCGCACGATTTCGGTGGCGATTGGTTTTTACGGCGCACCGAAAAAGAGTTTTGCCCAGAACAAACTCAACGTCGATTTCTTGCAGTGGTACACCAGCCCCAAGGGCTACGGCAAGTACATTGACTTCTCGGTCAAGAGTCCCAAAGGCAACATCATTGGACCACCGATCATCAAGAACGTCGAATTCCCAGCCTCGCTGAAGGCACGCTATGCCAACATTGTGCAAATCGGCAACACCGAGAAATCTGGCACGGGCGGCGCGGGCGCTCGAGGACTCGACGATTACCAAGAATCGGTACGCACCTGGGTCAATTTGATGCAGCAATACCTTTCGGACAAGATCAGCACCGACGAGTTTGCCAGCGCCAACCAAAAGAATATTCAAGACAATTTTGAAGAGGTCTTGAAATTCCAGAAGTTGACCCCAGACGACCTCAAGACCCCCGAAAAGAAACCACCAACACGTTAAAACAACAGCAGAGGGTGATCTCGAGGAATCCGAGGTCACTCTCTACACCAACTGAACATCTTATCAAGCCCCAAGCCTTTTTTTAGCCAATCAAAACAATCAAAACCCATAACAAAAGACCAATCAAGGCTTCACGACACTTCAATCTCGAGGACACCCAATGACCAGCGCTACTCTCAATTCCAAACCAGTTCGGGTCAAAGCTCGAGCTTTGATCTTACTGGCAGCCCTGAGCTTCACCAGCCTGAGCCTGGCAATTCAGGGCGAACGCTGGGCATTCAAAACCGAGGATGAAGTCTACGCCCTTAGCACTTCGAGCGATGCCGCGATCAGCGTGGTCGGTTCTCGAGACTCGAGCGCCTATGTGCTGGATCAGGCTGGAAAAACGCTTTGGTCGGTCAAGACCAAAAACGCGGTGACGGCGGTGGCAGTCTCGCCCGAGGGTGATTTTATCGCGGTGGCTTCGGCAGACAGCACCCTGACCCTTTACGACCAGTCAGGCAAGCTGATCTGGAGCAAAACCGCCAGTGGTCCGCTCGGTTCGGTGGCGCTCTCGAGCGGGGCAGAACGAATTGCCTACGGGGTCAACAACACAAGCCTGTTGAACAAAGATTTGCATGTTTACCTGCTAGACAAGCAAGGCAAGGCGCTCTGGAAGGGGCAACTGACGGGCAGTCCGGTCAGTCTGGCGCTGCAACCAGACGGGCAGAATTTGGCAGTCGGCGCGGACGATGCCAGCCTGACGGTGTTCGATGCCACAGGCAAGCAACGCTGGCAACAGGGCGGCAGCGATATCATGACGGGGGTGTCTATCTCGAGTGACGGCAACAAGGTCGTGGGTGGCTCGCAGGACAAAAACCTTTACGCTTTTGATGCCGCAGGCAAGGCGCTCTGGACATACCAGGCGCAGAGCAAAATCCGTGCCGTCGCCATGAGTGGCGATGGTGCTCGGGTTGCCTTTGCCACCAGCGAAAACGGCGTGCAACTGCTGGATGCCCAAGGGCAGGTAACCTGGCAAGAACCCACTCAAACCAATGCCTCGAGCGTGACGATTTCGGGCGACGGCGAAACACTGATCGCGGGTTTTACCTCTGGCGCGGTCAGTGGCATTGACCTGAAGCTTGCGCTGTCTGGCGCTTCAGACAATGCCTTTGCGCGGCTCTGGCAATTGAGTCTGGTCGGCTTGGGTG
>JANMUC010000647.1:0-4092 GCA_031391225.1 Deinococcales bacterium | reverse complement strand
TATTCAAAGCAGGATTGGGAAGCCCTTTTCAAGTTTGATTGTCCTGAACACTAAAAACTAAAACTGCAAGTTCTCAGTTAATAAACAGTATGAGCCTTATTGCAGTAAGCGAGCCTTTGGGTGTCAATCGATTTAGGGTTTCTGAAAGTTACGAAGAACGACATGGCACTTCCAGCGCGAACACTCGAGCCGATAATTTTGGTATTTCTCGTTCAAATATCGCTTTTAATTCAGCAGCCACTTTGAGTTCTGGCAGTTCCATTAATGGTGTTCGCACGGCTGGAAGTAAAACGGCGGTGAAGCGTATTAACGGCGAAAAGGCATTAACTCTTGGTAGCAATTTATACGATAGTGCTCGTGGCGTAGCCACGGACAAAGATGGCAATGTTTACATGACTGGTGACACTTTAGGTACTTTAGATATTGCACAACCAAACCCAGAAATGACTGGAATAACCAGCGATCTGATCGTTGCCAAATACAATTCAAGTGGTGTAAAGCAATGGACTCAGCAACTTGGCACAAATCGTAACGAGGGAGGAGAAGCTATTGGGGTTGATATCGATGGAAACGTTTATGTGGCAGGGTACACCGACACCGATTTAGATGGTACTGGTGGACAAGATCATCAAGGTCGACGCGATGTCATTCTGGTGAAATATAATTCTAGTGGTGTTAAACAGTGGATGCGTCAAACAGGTACATTGCAAGATGATTCGGCTAAAGACATCACTTTTGACTCGAGTGGCAATATTTATTTTATGGAAGTATGGGGTAGCGCCCTTGGCGGTAATGGGGCAAGTGCAGTTATTCAAAAATACAGCAATACTGGTTCGCACGCTTGGACTCGAGTTTTTAATAGCAGTTCAAGTCAGTTTTTTGGTCAAAGTATTGCTTTTGATCCCACTGGATTTATCTATGTTGTTATCAATACACCACAAACCATTGTTGGGAATCCAAATTCTGGCATGAGAGATATTATTCTTGCCAAATACAATTTAGATGGTGTGATACAATGGTATCAGCAATTTGGTACAGCCAGCTCTGATAGTGCTAGTGGCGTGGTAGTAGATTCAAGCGGAAGTGCTTATATTACTGGTGGCAGTCTAGGCGATATGGATTTAACAGGTCCTCAAACAAATGCTGGTGGATCGGATGTTTTCCTTACAAAATTTAACTCGAGTGGAACAAGGCAATGGACACAACAATTTGGAAACAGCAATGGTAATGGCACGAGCGATATTGCAATCGATGCGAGCAATAATTTATTTATCACTGGTATAACAAATAACCTATTCGAGTTAAACACGGCTGGTCCTGATTACGGATTTTTAGCCAAATACAATTCAAACGGCACTAAGTTATGGACGAACGTTATCACGCCATCCACCTTTTATTTTGCAAAATTGGCATTAGACCCCAATGGGCATATCTATGTTTCTGGCACAACCACTGAAGGCTTTGCGGGAACAACCAGCACCCTTGGCAATGCCGATCTGCTCTTGTTACGTTTTGATGCTTTGCAAAATATTTACAACTAATCATCACCGTTCATTTCTCGAGTTTGAAATGTTAGCCTGAAATCATGTTCACCACGGTTCAAAGCCTAACGCGTCACGATTTGGTGGTGAAAGGCAGCGAGTTTCTGGCGTTCGCCAATCACACCCCAAGCGTCAATGCGGCGCTCGAGTGGTTGAAGGGCATCGAAACCCAGTACAAAGATGCAACCCATGTTTGCTGGGCGTACCGTGTTGGCGATCAATACCGTTTTTCGGACGATGGCGAACCTTCAGGAACGGCAGGTGCTCCGATTTACAGGTCGCTCGAGGGTTCGGGCTTGGATTTTGTCACGGTGGCGGTGGTGCGGTATTACGGCGGCGTGAATCTTGGTGCGGGTGGTTTGGTTCGGGCGTATGGTGGCGCAGCAGCCGAAGTTTTAAGGATTTCTCCAAAACTCGAGGTGTTTCCTCGAGTGAACGTAAGCGTGTTGGTTGGATTCGGGCTTATCAGCACATTGCACAATTTGCTCGAGCCATTTGATCTTCAAGAACGAATTGACGAATTCACCGATCAAGGCTTAAACGTAAAATTTGCAGTGCTCGAGACTGAACTCGAGCGACTGCAAATTCTGGTTCGAGATAATACTCGAGGGCAGGGCATAGTTTCACTCGAGGGCGTTTAAGCCAGTCAAATCACGCCCGACAATTAGCGTGTGAATGTCGTGCGTGCCTTCATACGTGTCTACCGTCTCGAGGTTGAGCATGTGCCTGATAATCGGGTATTCGGTGGTGATACCGTTCCCGCCGTGCAATTCCCTCGCCATTCGTGCACCCTCGAGTGCCACGCGCACGTTGTTGCGTTTTGCCATGCTCACTTGGGCGTAATTCATAGTTCCAGCGTCTTTGTTCTGTCCAAGGTGATATGCCATCATCAAACCCAGCGAGTGTTGCGTTGCCATTGTGACCAGTTTGTGTTGCACCAGTTGACGCCCCGCAATTGGCTTGCCAAAGGTCGTTCGTGACTTGGTGTACTCGAGGGTGGTTGAAAGCACACTCTCGAGTGCTCCCAGTGCGCCCCAGGCGATACCGTAACGGGCTTGGGTAAGGCATCCGAGGGGTGACTTCAAACCGTTAGAACCAGGCAGCAAACAGGTCACTGGAATGCGTACATCCTCGAGCACGATTTCGCCAGTGATGCTGGCGCGAAGGCTCATTTTGTTCTTGATTTTTGGGGCACTAAAGCCTTTGGTATCGGTTGGCACGATAAAACCGCGAACAATGCCGTCATCATCTTTTGCCCAAACCACGGCAATATCAGCAATTGGGCTGTTGGTGATCCACATTTTCGAGCCATTCAGCACATAATCCGTGCCGTCTTTGACGGCTCGAGTTCGCATTGCACCAGGGTCAGACCCACCGTCGGATTCGGTCAGACCAAAGCAACCGACCATGCGTCCAGCGGCAAGTTCTGGTAAGTATTTTTTCTTTTGTTCTTCAGACCCGTAAGCAAAAATCGGATACATCACCAGCGAACCTTGCACGCTAGCGGTGCTGCGAATGCCAGAATCCCCACGCTCGAGTTCGTAACAAATCAAACCGTACGCGGTACTCGAGACGCCAGAACCACCGTATTCTTCGGGTGTGGTTGGTCCAAGAATGCCAAGTTCACCCATTTTGGTTGTTAAACTGCGCGGCAGCGTACCTTCGTCCCACCAGTCGCCAACCTGCGGAATGATTTCGGCGTCAACAAATTCGCGCACCATTGTGTGAATGTCGCGTTCTTCGGGTTTTAGATTCTCGAGGATTTTGAAGTAATCGAACATGGGCGTATTGTCGCATTTTTGCAGTGTGATGGGCAATGTACGAATAACCTTCACCGAAGTTCCGAGCAATACACCAAAACTCGAGCGTTAAAATTAAAATTTCACCATGACCGAACTTCTCGAGCTTCTGGATTATCAACGATGGGCGACCACCAAAACCCTTGAATCTGTTGCCAAATTGACCAACGAGCAATTGCACCGTGATCTCGGCTCGAGTTTTAAGGGCGTGTTTGAAACCCTGGCGCATTTATACGGCGCTGACCGTGCGTGGTTGGGAAGGCTCGAGGGTCAAAGTCCAAGCCGTCCAAACCCAAGTGATTATCCGAGTCTCGAGGCATTGCGTGAGGCTTGGGACGTTGTGCTCGACGGTTGGAAAACTACAGTTTCTAAATTCGAGAATCCCAAACTCGAGATTCATTACAAGTCTTACGACGGTGCGCCGTTTACCAACTCGCTCGAGGAAATTGCGAAGCATGTGGTCAACCACGGCACGTATCACCGAGGGCAGGTGGCAGCGATGCAACGCATGTTGGGGGCGGAGGCAGTTGGCACGGATTTGATTTCGTTTTACCGCACTCGAGAAACCTGATCGTGCATTTGGCGTATTCCGAAATAAGCCTCAAAGCGCATCACACCACAAAACCAAACATTTAAACTTTGACTCGAGCATTAAAACTCGAGTCAGAACTTTTGCTCAAGATGATGCAGGAGGTCAACCATGCGAAGGCATTCTAAACATTACAGCCACCTGCTCGAGAAACCTTTCTTGA